>JALZEL010000117.1 GCA_030862075.1 Actinomycetota bacterium
GGCCGGTCTGGTGGACCGCTTCCGTGTCGTGGTCTTCCCGGTGATCACCGGGAGCACCGGTCGTGACCGGATCTACGACGGCTACCCCGATGTGGCTCTCGAGATGGTGAGCAGTCGCACCTTCGACGGCCGGCTGCAACTGCTGGAGTACGTGCCCAGGGTGCTGGCCGGGCCACCGGGCGCCACCACGTCCGACTGACTGGAGCCGAGATGACCGCAGACATGCACCTGCCCGAGGTGGTGTCGCCTATAGGGCTGTCTAGCGCACGGCTGACCGTACGGTGCGGGCGTTCAAAGACGGAGTAGTCAGAGATGAAACTCATGGTGAACGGACCTGCTTTTCTAATCATCCGGTATCGGGGGGTTCCGTCGGCTCGTATCTGATAGTCTTCGACAGCAACAATGTCAGCGAAGAGTTCAACAACTCCCTGCTGAGGATTGCCGAACAAGAGGTCCCAAGTCTCCTCCGGGCTTAGCGGCACAACCACAGAGGCTTCCGCTACTTGCATCTGTCAATCACCTCCTTCGTTGCCACCCTCCAGGGGGCTCACACCGTACTCTTATTTATGGCACTAAGCAGCATAAGCGTCAAGAATTTCTGCCCCCTAGCCTCTATTCACTGAGTTGCCGACAAGACGGGTTCTCGGAAACCCCCGCTAGCCCCGGTCCGCTAGGGACAGGCCCCGGTCCTAGTGGTCTACCCCACCCGACCGGGGCGCAGCGGGTTCTGTTTGCATGGGACGAGTATGATGGCTATGCTACGCACGCACGCTGCGGGGCCGGACGCCACACGAGTGCCGTTGTGGTCCTTTTCCTGCTGGCCCCGCATAAGGCCGGAGCATGACCTACCCTCCGCTCCGGTCTTTTTCGTGTCCGCAGCGATGCAAGGATGGCTTCTAACGGGCTCGAAGGGTAATTGCTTAGCGCCTCCAGTACGTATCTGCATCCGCCAGGCGCTCGCGCGCTTCCGCCCACGGGGTCGGGGTCGTATCACCGGCACGGTACGGCTGCCTGGCCGTCGGCTCCTTCCCAGCCATCGCCTAAGTCCTACTGCTCGATCGCCGGCGGTATGTTCTGGTTGAGCCGGAAGAGGTTGGTGGGGTCATAGCGACGCTTGATCTCAGCGAGCCTCTCCCAGGTAGAGCCTGGGTAGGCCTCACGGATCTGCCCCTCCCCTTCCTCGCCAAGAAAGCCGACGTACGCACCACCCTCACCCTGACGCAAAGCCGCCGCGAAGTAGCTTACCCACGCCTCGCGCGCAGCCCGCTCCTCCGTACCCTCATAGAACGCGGCGACGTTCACCATGATACGTGAGGAGCGGTGGGCGAAGGCGGTGGCCTCCGCGGGTACGCGAGCCATCGCCCCACCCAAGACCCGGATCTGCGCCACACGCATCGGTGCGTCGGAGGCGCGAAGGTGCTCGAGGATCGTCTGCGAAACGTCGCGGTCTATGGTGTCGATGAACATCGTGCGCGCTACCGCGGTCGGGTGGTAGTCGCCCTCCTCGGGCGGGTACATCTCCGGGTAGGGCATCGGCTTGACCATGTCGGCTATTGGCTCGACGAGCGCCCGAAACGGCTCGATGGCGCGCTCGCCCTCATCGACCTCGCCCGCGTAGGCCAGCATCGCCATGATGACGAGCTCTCCGTGCATCTCCGCAGGTACGAATGGCAACGGCGGGGCTGTCATGACGTTGGCTATGGTCGAAAGCTCCTCCGGAGCGGCCTCTGCCTCGGCTACGAACGAGGCTATGACTTCTGGCGTCGCCGGGAGTAGCAGCATGCCGCCGACGAACGTATCGACCTCGTGCAGCCGGAACTTGAACCGGGTCGCGACGCCGAAGTTCCCTCCTCCTCCCCTGATCGCCCAGAAGAGGTCAGGATGGCTCTCGGCATCCACGCGCAGGAGCTCCCCGTCTGCGGTCACGATCTCTGCGGCCAGCAGGTCGTCTATCGTGAGGCCGTGCTTGCGCACCAGGTAGCCTACGCCGCCGCCTAGAGTGATCCCCCCTATCCCCACCGAGCCAGTGTCGCCGAAACCCGTCACAAGTCCGTGCGCGCCCGCTGCAGCGGTGTACTCGCCTGCGGTGAGGCCGGTCTGGGCCCACGCTGTGCGCCCCTCGATGTCGAGCTCTAGGTTCTTCATCTCCGAGAGGTCGAGCACGATTCCCCCGTCGGTTGTGCTGTGACCGGCGACGCTGTGGCCGCCGCTACGGACGGCAAGCTCCAGCCCGCTCTCACGTGCCAGCGCGATAACATGGGAGATGTCGGTAGCGTCCTTAACCCGGACGATTAGCGCTGGGCGGCGGTCGAAGCCACCGTAGAAGACGGTGCGCGCCTCGTCAAAGTCGTCGTCGTCGGAGCGTATCAGCTGGCCGCGGACCCTGGACGAAAACTCCCGGATAGCCGCCTCATCGAGGGGCTTGGCTAGGGGCAACCCTTGGGTATCTTGCCGATTGTCAGTCATGATCTAAGCTCCGATCGTTGGTTTGCTTCTGATAAGAAACATACTGGCCAGCCGAGGTAGAGGCATCCCCCAATAGAAGGATCAGGGGGTGGAGATACTCGCCATATCTTCGACTAGGGAAAGCGTGTAGGGAGGGAGAGAACACTCTATGGCAGGTGCAGTGTCCACCAAAGAAGAAAATAGAACGATAAAATCCCCGCGATTTGCAGGACTTTTAGGAGCGCGCTCGGCAGGACTCGAACCTGCGACCTTCTCTGTTCGTAGTTGGACGGAGTCGATGTCAGCTAGTGTCGCCTACATTCACGAAACTCCTTTGCCAAGCCAAATTCTCGCTTTCTGCAGAGGTTAGAAGTTCGCCGAATGTCGGGCAATGTCAGCCTGGTTGGCATCAACTTGTCAATGT
>JALZEL010000118.1 GCA_030862075.1 Actinomycetota bacterium
TAGCCACCGCTGCCCTCGAGGATGAACCTGATGGCTGCGGCAGCGTGGTGGTGGGCGGGTGCGATCTCTTGAGGTAACACGAGCTGCAGGCCGGCATAGAGGTTGGTCGTCGTGGCGGCCTCGCCGCCGAGCCCAGGGTTCAGCAGCATGAGGACGCGACGCTTGGCCTGCTCCTCGGAGACGAGCTCACCGGCCCGCATAAGCTGCTCGCGCACCTCCTCGTAGCGCCAGACGTGCGGCACCGCCTGCTTCCTCGGCTCGTAGGGCAACAGCCCCCAGGCCGTCCAGAGGGGCCCGAGGTGGAAGGGACGGATCTGCTCATAGAAGCGCTCGATCTCGGTGTGGATGTCCTGGTCGGTGCTCAACTCAATCTCCTTCCCGTAGCGGCCCCGACGGGCCTTTTGTTTGTGCCAAAAATAGTTTACTCACTGCTCCATAGTAAATCCAATACATTTGTCATGATAAGGCGATAACCGCGAGTCATAAATACGACGATGGAATTTCGTTATCTCAGATACTTCTCACAGTGGAAAGTAGGCCGTAGGGTGAGAGCCTAGCGTAAGAAATCTACGTGATGCTATTAAAAGTGAGAACCAAAGGAGAAGAAGCAAATGGCTCAGGAGAGCTAAAGTGAAGATAGACGGAGCCGCGAGCCGAATTGGGGAAGCCGCAAGCTCCTGGACGCGTTGTACGTCGAGAAGAATAAATCGGGACTAGGCTCGCGTGCGGTCAACTATATACATTCAGCGGTCCGTGTAGCACTTCAGAGGGCGGCAGACACCAAGACCCCGCAGTTAAGGCTTGCTGGTCGCAGCGGTCTATACTCCAGGGTAAGCTCTTCCGGTTGTGCTCGTGCCGCTCGCTCGCACAGTAGCAGGCCGATTAATGGTGTGAAGCTGGAGATACTCCGCCACCCCGGCGTCGCCGAACTCGCGCCCGAACCCGCTCTGCTTCCATCCCCCGAAGGGCGCCCTCAAGGACAGGCCAACTCGGTTGTGACAGTTGACAAAGGTGAACCCGGCCTCTACCCGCTGGGCAAGGGTGAAGGCGCGCTCTTCGTCGGCGCTCCACACGGACGAGGCCAGTGCCAGGTCCGAGTCGTTGATCCGAACCAGCAACTCTTCCTCGTCCTGGAAGGAGAGCACGGGCACCGTCGGCCCGAACTGCTCCTCACGCACCAGTCGGGCGTCATCGCCTAGCCCTGTCACCAGTGAAGGTCGCAGGAACCATCCCTCTTCCAGCGCAAACCCACTTTGCACTTGGCCCAAGGTGTGGACCGTGCCGCCCCGCGCTTTTGCGTCTTCGAGCAACTCCTCGACCCGAGCAACCCCCTCCGGGCTCGCCATGGGGCCGACGGTGACCTCCTCGTTCAGAGGATCTCCCACCACCAAGGCGGCGTCTGCGGCTTCGCGGTAAGCATCGACGAAGTCCGCTAGTATGGACTCGTGAACGTACAGGCGCTTGGCCGCCATGCACACCTGGCCGCTGTTAAGGAAGGTTCCGAATACGGCCCGGGTCATAGTCTCCGGCGACAGGTCCGCGTCGTTCAGGAAGATGGCAGGGTCGTTGCCCCCAAGCTCGAGAACCAGGGGTTTAATCGTTTCTGCGGCGCCCCGCATTACTGAGCGTGCCGTGACCACGCCACCGGTGAAGGCGACCTTCCGAACCTTCGAATGGGAGACCAGTGTGCTTCCCACCTCGGCTTCTCCCTGCACCACGTTGAGCACGCCTGGTGGGAGCAACTCAGCGATCGTGATGAGCGTATGAGTCACAGCGAGGGGGACTAAAGGCGAAGGCTTGACGACCACGACGTTGCCGGTCGCCAAAGCTGGACCCACCTTCAACATTGCCAGAAGGATCGGCGCGTTCCAAGGGGTGATAGCCCCCACCACCCCGTAGGGTCGGCGAGTAACCAAGAGCCGACCCTGCTCATCGTCTAGCTCATCATTGATCCCTATGCGACGAGCCGCGTCGATGCTGTGTTTGAGGAAGGCGTTGGCGAAGACGAGTTCGCCCTTGCAGTCGGGCAGGACCTTGCCCAGTTCCCGGGCCAGAAGTTGCGCCAGCTCGTCGTCCCGCGCTCGCAAGGCTTCGGCCGCCCGCATCAATTGCGCTTCTCGTTCGTCCAGCCCGAGGGAGGACCAGGCGGGGAAGGCCCGAGATGCCGCCTCAATGGCTCGGCGTGTCTCCCCGGCGTCGGCGGTAGCCACCCGGCCTACTGTTTCGGTAGTGCGGGCGGGGTTCTGCCGCTCCACCCAGGCAGATCCGGGCCCCGCCTCGCCCTCAATGAAGAGGGGTAACTCTACACCGTTAGCTTTCATGTTGCTCTACCTACCTTTTTGTTC
>JALZEL010000153.1 GCA_030862075.1 Actinomycetota bacterium
TTCTCGGTGAATTTCTGGATGAATGTGGCGGTACAAATCCCGATTAGACTACGCCCTTCGATTCTGCTCTGCGTTGAACCAACATACGTCCTCGCTTCCGATCTCAGGTGGAACTACGTGGCCGTCCTCGAACTCTTGGTACCTGACGTCGTATCCGGCGCGCTCGAGCTCGGCGTCGGACAACGCCAGTCACACTGCCCCTCCCGCAGGTTACGAGGACTGGCGCGACATCTTTCTACCCAGAAGTGCGGGCTTATAGTCCTCGTCGCGTTTACAGTGCTCGTTGGACTCGCCATCGTCGCGCATGACTAGCGGAAACGGCTGTCTCTTAGACGCTCTCGTCCGAGTTCCCCTTGCTGAGAATGTATCTACACGAGTTCGAGGGACGGGACAAGGTAGAATTGGGGCATGAGCGGAAGAAGCGGCAACGGGATGTACGATTCGGTGGTCGTCGGCTCGGGACCGAACGGCTTGGCTGCCGCCGTGGAGTTGGCACGAAACGGCCGCTCCGTACTCGTGCTGGAAGCCGAAGACATGGTGGGCGGAGGTACTCGCTCCGCGGAACTCACGTTGCCCGGCTTTGTACACGACGTAGGCTCGGCCATACACCCCCTCGGCTACGCTTCGCCCTTCTTCAGCACCTTGCCTCTAGCGGAACACGGCCTCAAGTGGGTCCACCCGCCTGCCCCTTTGGCACATCCCTTCGACGACGGCGCCGCCGTCCTCGAACGCTCGGTACCGGAGACGTCTGAACACCTGAGCTTCGATGCCGCGGCATACCGGAAGTTGATGGGCCCCATTGCTCGCGACTGGGAGAGGCTCGTCGGCTCCCTGTTGGGTCCGCCGCGACTCCCTCGTCACCCGTTTGCGCTTGCCCGCTTCGGCCTACGTGCCATGCGCTCCGCCCGCGGACTTGCCGAAGGGCTGTTCGAGGGTGAGAAGGCTCGGGGCCTCTTCGCCGGAAACGCCGCCCACTCCTTTTTGCCGATGGAGCAAGCGCCGAGCGCGGCGTTCGGCCTCGTCCTCAGCGCTTTAGGTCATGCCAGCGGCTGGCCCTTCCCGAAGGGCGGCTCGCAGAAGATAGCCGACGCGTTGGTCTCTTACCTGCACTCATTGGGCGGCGAGGTGTATACGGGGATCCGTGTTGGCTCCGTCAAGGAGGTGCCCCGGACGAGAACGGTCCTCTTCGACGTGACGCCGCGGCAGCTCCTAAAGATCGCGGGGGAGCACTTCACCGCTTCCTACCGGCGCGCCCTCGAGCGGTACCGCTACGGTCCCGGGGTCTTCAAGGTGGACTTCGCTCTAGACGGCCCGATTCCCTGGAGGGCGGAGGAGTGTCTCCGCGCCGGGACCGTACACCTCGGCGGGACTCTGGATGAGGTCTCCGCCGGGGAAGCCGCCATCTCGCGCGGAGAACACCCCGAGCATCCGTTTGTCCTCCTGGCCCAGCAGAGTCTTTTCGACCAAACGCGCTCTCCCAAGGGCAAGCACACCGTATGGACCTACTGCCACGTCCCCAACGGTTCGACCTTCAACATGACGGAGCGCATAGAGGATCAGATAGAGCGCTTCGCTCCCGGCTTCAAAGATCGCATCCTGGCCAAGAGCACAATGGGCCCGGCGGACCTGGAGCGCACCAACGCCAATTACGTAGGCGGCGACATCAACGGCGGTCTCCAGGACTTCCGCCAGCTCTTCACCCGCCCCGTCGTTCGCCTCACGCCGTACTCGACGCCCGCTCGCGGTCTCTACCTCTGCTCTTCCTCGACACCGCCTGGCGGCGGCGTCCACGGCATGTGCGGCTACTTCGCCGCACGCGCGGCCCTCGCAACCACGCTGCGCTAACCTTGCATCCCTTTGTTCTGCCGCGGGCGATATAATGCAACGGGAAAAGTTCGGGGAAAGGAAGGCCGTCCGCTTGTCGACGGCCTGGGGCAAGAGCCACGAAAGGGGCAAGAGTTGACCGAGAAGGCACAGGCGATGGAGAAAGGTCAGGCCACGGGCAACGATAGCCTGACGGTGACGGACAACCGCACGGGCAAGAGCTACGATGTCGAGATCACGGACGGTACCGTGCGGGCGATGGACTTCCGCCAGATAAAGGTCAACGATGACGACTTCGGCCTCATGACCTACGATCCCGGCTTCACTAATACGGCGAGTTGCCGGAGCAATATCACCTACATCGACGGCGAGAATGGCATCCTTGAACACCGAGGCATCCCCATCGAGCAACTCGCCGAGAACTCCAGCTTTTTGGAGGTCGCCTACCTGCTCCTCTACGGCCACCTGCCCAACCAGAAGGAGCTCGATGACTGGATCTACGAGGTCACCCACCACACCTACGTCCACGAGAACATCAAGGACTTCATGGACGGCTTCCGTCACGACGCGGACCCTACGGGCATGCTGCTCGCGTCGGTAGGCGCGCTCTCTACCTTCTACCCGGAAGCCCGGAACGTGAACGACGAATTCCAGCGTCACGTCTCGGCGGTGCGTCTGATCGCGAAGATGCCCACCCTCGCTGCCTTCGCCTACCGGCACAGCCTCGGGCTCCCCTACGTCTACCCGGACAACGAACTCTCCTACACGGGGAACTTTCTCTCGATGCTTTTCAAGATGGCCGAGCCCCGCTACGAGCCCGACCCCAGGATAGAGAAGGCCCTGGACGTGCTCTTTATACTCCACGCCGACCACGAGCAAAACTGCTCGGCGGCAGCGGTGAGAGTGGTGGCGAGCGCCATCAACGACCCCTTCACCTCGGTCGCCGCCGGCGTTGCCGGGCTCTACGGACCCTCGCACGGCGGGGCGAACGTAGCGGTCCTCAAGATGCTCCAGAGGATAGGTTCGACGGACAATATCCCCGACTTCCTCGAGGGCGTAAAGCAGGGTGAGGAACGCTTGATGGGCTTCGGGCACAGGGTCTACAAGAACTACGATCCGCGGGCCCGAATAATCCGCAGCCACGTAGACGAGGTCTTGGAGGCGACGAACAAGGAGAGCCCGCTGCTCGATATCGCCATAGAGCTCGAGAAGCGTGCCCTAGACGACGAGTACTTCACCAGCCGCAAGCTCTACCCCAACGTCGACTACTGGTCGGGGATCATCTACGAGGCGATGGGTATCCCCACTGGCGCCTTCACCGTGATGTTCGCCATAGGACGGACCCCCGGCTGGACGGCCCAGTGGCTGGAACTGATGAACGACGAGGAGTTCAGGATCGCCCGTCCCCGCCAGATCTACACCGGCCCCCATGACGTAGACTACGTCCCGGTGGACGAGCGGTAGCCTTCAAGCTCAACCCCTAATGCGCCGGCTCCCGAGATAAGCTCGGGAGCCCACGTTTTCTTCATTTCGCACCACCGCGTCGTACGCTTTTTCTGGCACTCCAGGGCTCCCTGTGGACCGCGTGATGCGAAGTATCTGGCGTGTGGGTCTCGCCGAGGACGACCTCACGTCTACGGTCAGTATGTGCCTAAGGGTATGCATCGGCGTCCGGGAGAGCACCGCTCGTCCAAGCGTGCCTGTATTTACGATCCGTCGTATGTTTATCCCTTTGCGGCGGTAGGGTAGGCTCTAAAAACGTGAGAGCAGTCGTCGCAAGGAGGAGTGCATCGTGGCGGACGACCAGCGGTTAAGAGAGCTCGAGGAGAAATACGAGGACTACAAGGTCTACGACAACGCGGGCGAGAAGATAGGTAAGGTCGACGATCTCTTCGTGGACGAGGCCGACCGCGAAGAGTACATCGGCGTCAAGATGGGCCTCTTCGGGCTCAGCGGTACGACCTTGATCCCGATGGAGATCGCGCGCGTCAACGAGCGAGACAAGACCATAGAGGTCTCAGAGTCCAAGGACAGGGTCAAAGACTCCCCAAACTTTAGCGACGACGACGAGATCACCCCCGAGTACGAGGACAGGATCAGGCGTCACTTCGGCCTCGAGAGTCACGAGCCCTCAACGGAGCGCGGCTCCTACGGCCGCTACGCTGGCTCCGGGGCGGGCACGGCCACGGAGGGCGCGACGTTGGCCGAGGGCGGCAGGCCCCGGGACGAGCGCGACGCCGAGGACAGGAACCCCGCGTCCACGATGAGCGTTGACGAGGATCGCGAGCGCTACGAGGCTCGTGAGCGGATGGATCGCGAGTCGTACGAGGATCGGGACCGCACGGCCGAGGAATTGTACCGGAACCGCGAGGACGCGGGTTCCGACTCCGGGCCGACTGCCGGCGGCTCGACCCCTTCGGGTGGCGTGCGCGATCTGGAGACGGGCGACCGGGGCCGCACGGAGGACGAAGGTTATCGTCGCGAAAGTGGCCCTAGCGAGCCTGGCGACCGCGGGGATCTCGGTCCTTCCGGCTCGGAGTCCGGCGAGCCGGCCCGCGAGGGGATGACCCGAGGCAACGAGGAAAGCCGCACCAGCGACGAGAGCTACCGCGAGGGGCTCCGCGAAGGGCTTCGTGAGGGATACCGCGAGGGGCTCCGCGCGAGCAGCGCCGAAGGTGCCGAACGCTCTGGTACGCCTACAGACTACTCCGAAGAGGCCCGGGGAACGCCGCAGCGCTCGGACGAGGGCGAAGAAAGCGGTGTCGCCAGGGTGTGGCGGCGCGTCCGACGCTAAGACGTAGAGTCGGACGACCCCTGAACCGCCTCGACCTGCGATCTACTGAGGGAACGGGCAAGGCCCGTCCGGGGAGGATCGGGGGGAACAATGTGAGGGTCCGCATCGCGCGGGCCCTCTTTCTTGCGTGAAGCTCTGGCCGAACTATTACCCTGGGTCTTCACGGCGAGACGGAGCCTGCCCGAGATACGCGAATTCCCTTGTATAATAGCGACGTGCGGCTCCATCCGTTTTTCGCGTAGGGGAGGATCTGTTTGGCACGTTGGCGGCATCTCGAACCCGGGGCGGATGTCGTCTCGGAGCTCGCGCAGGCTGCGGAGGTGGACCTTCTCTGCGCGCGCGTCCTGGCGAACCGGGGCGTAACCCCCGAGGCCGCCCCCGGTTTTCTCTCGCCCTCGTTGAAGACTATAGGAGTGCCGGGTGAGGAGGCGTGGCGCGTGGCGGCCCAGCGGGTCGTGCGGGCCATCAAAACCGGTGAGAGAATCGGTGTCTTTGGTGACTACGATACGGATGGTATTACCGCGGCTGCCGTTCTGTATCTGGCTCTCTCCCGTTACACGAACAACCTGCTGGTCAAGCTCCCGACACGCCAGACGGGGTACAGCCTCCTCGAGCCTTACGTGCGGGACCTCTTCGCCGAAGGGGTGGATCTGCTAATCACCGCTGACTGCGGCGTCTCGAACAAGGCGGAAGTCGAGCTGGCGAACTCCTTGGGGATGGACGTGATCGTGACGGACCATCACATCCCGCCCGAGGACCCACCCGACGCGGCAGTCGCCCTCCTCGACCCGAAGCTCTGGGACCCCGAGGACCCATTAGCGGGCGTTGGCGTCGCCTGGAAATTCGCTTGGGCGGTCGCCAGAGGGCTCGAAGACCCAGACGGGAGGAACCATATCGGCAAGCTCCTGGACCTCGTCTCGATAGGGACGGTGGTGGACATAGCGCCGCTCGTCGGGGACAATCGGGCCCTGGCCTCGATGGGCCTCAAGCACATGAACCGCTTGCTCTCTGTGGGAAACGTCCGGCCCGGCATCGGGGAGCTCGTGAAGGTGGCGGGGGTGAGGGGCGCCTTAAGCGAGGAGGATCTCGGCTGGAGACTCGGGCCGCGCCTGAACTCCATAGGCAGGATCAAGAACCCCAAGCCTGCCCTGGACCTGCTCCTCACCGAAGACCGCCGCGAAGCCCTGCGGATAGCTTCGCTCCTCAACCAGCTCAACTCCGAGCGACAGATCAGAACTCGTTACGCGGTGGAGAGAGCCATGGCCGAGGTAGAACCCGAGCAGGACTTCAAGGTCGTCGTCACGGACGAGACGGGGGGGCTTGCGGGGCTAGTGGCGGGCAAGGTCGCGGCGGCGACGGGACGACCAGCCGCCATCCTCAACCGGCGGGCGGACGGGTCTTACGGTGGGTCTGCGAGATCTGGGGAGACGGACGTGGACCTCTACGGGGCCCTGCACGAGGTGCGGCACCTCTTGGGCGAGTGGGGTGGGCACCGCAAGGCGGCGGGGCTCTCGATCAAGTCCGGCAACTTCGACGCCTTCGTGGCCGGGGTAAACGGCGCGGTGCGGGCACAGCTCGAAGAAAACCCAGAGCTCTTCAGCCCTCCTTTGGAGATAGATGCGGAGGTACCTTTGGAGAGCGTGTCGAACGGAGTTCTAGACTGGCACGAAAGGCTTGCGCCGTTCGGGAGCGGGAACTACCGGCCGGTCTTCGTCTCGGCCGGGTTGCGGGTCGAGGGGGCGCGGCGACTCTGGGAGGGGATGAACCTCTTGCGTCTCAAAGGAGGGGTTTCGGCGAAGCTCGCGGGGCCACTTGAGGCGGTGCCTGAGGGCTCTTTCGGCGCAGCGTACACGGTGGGTCGGAACGGATATACCAGAGGGGTAGAGCTCGAGATAGTGGACTGGAAGCGGGAGTAGGGGCGCTCTTGAACGCTATAGGGGTGGACGTTGGGGGAACGAAGATCGCCGCGGGTGTGGTGACGCCGGAGGGCGAGATCCTGAACGAGGTCAGGTACCCCACGGCGGCCGGTCGTGAGCGCTTGATCTCTAGCATCGCCCAAGCCATTGTGGAAGCCAGGGACAAGTACGAAGTCGGTGGGGTCTGTCTTGCTGGGCCCGGGACCGTGCTCTCGGCGGAGAACAAGGTAATCGACGCGCCCAACCTGCACGCGATCGAGGGTATCCCCCTGAAAGACGAGCTCGAGGAGAGGACGGGGCTAACGGCCACGGTCGAGAACGACGCCAACGCCGCGGCCTGGGGCGAGTTCCGGTTCGGGGCGGGAAGCGAGGTAAATCACCTCATCTTCCTCACCCTGGGCACGGGGGTGGGAGGCGGCGTGATCTCCCACGGCATCCTCTTGCGGGGTGCGCAAGGGGCGGGCGGGGAGCTCGGGCACGTAACGATCCAGGCCACGGGTCCCCGGTGCGCCTGCGGCAACCACGGTTGTTTGGAGGCTCTGGCCTCGGGGACGGCGATAGCGCGTCGCGCCCGCGAGGTCGCCAGCGAAAAACCCGACTCGGCCTTGGGCAGGCTTGCCGTCCAGCGGAAGGTCTTAGGGGAGGACGTCACGGAGCTGGCCAGAGGGGGGGACGCGGCGGCGCTGGAGGTGTTGGAGGAGACTGGGACGTGGCTCGGCATTGGGCTCGCCGGGTTCATCAACGTCTTCAACCCAGAGGCCATCGCTATCGGAGGGGGAGTCGCCAGGGCGGGGAACTTGATCCTGGACGCCGCCCGTCGGGAAGTCCGCCTCAGGGCCACTTCTCCCGGGCGCGACCTCGTGGAGATCAAAGAAGCAACTTTGGGCGCCGAGTCTGGCGTCTTGGGCGCTGGCGCTTTAGCCCGCGATGGGTCCGGCGAGTACGTGCTTGGTTCCTAGAAAAAGCCTCCTTTGCCCCTCGTAATCGTACCGACGCCAATAGGCAACCTGGAAGACATAACCCTACGAGCCCTCCGAACCCTGCGCGAGGCGGACCTCATCGCATGCGAGGACACCCGCCATACGGGCCGCCTGCTCGCCCACTACGAGATAAAGAAGCCCCTCGCTGCCTACCACGAGCACAACGAGGAACGTCTCGCCCCCGAGCTTGCCGAGAAAGCCCGCACGGCCCTCGTGGCGCTAGTCTCCGACGCCGGCACACCCTTAGTCTCCGATCCCGGCTACCGGCTCTTGCGGGCCTGCATCGAGGCTGGAGTTGAGGTAGAGGCCCTGCCGGGGCCCTCGGCGGCGATGACGGCGCTCGTCGCTTCGGGGCTGCCGACAGACACGGTAGTGTTCTTGGGCTTCCTGCCGCGCAAGGGACGCGAGCGCGAAGAAGTCCTCGGGAGGCTCGGGCGCGAGGAGGCGACGTTCGTTGTTTTCGACTCGCCGCATCGGCTGGCGAAGACGCTAAAGGAGCTGCCCGCGGGGGCGCCGGTTGCGGTGTGTAGAGAGCTGACGAAGCTACATGAAGAGGTGTTCCGGGGGACGGCCGGTGAGGGCGCCGAACGCTATGCCGAGGGAACGCGAGGGGAGATCGTGCTCGTTGTCAGGGGCGGGACGGAGAAAGAACCGGTAACTTTCGAGGAGGTCGTCGAGAGGGCGCGGGCATACCTCGAGCGAGGCGAGAGCCCGTCGAGAGCGGCGGCCCGAGCGGCCAGGGAAACGGGTCGCAAGCGTGGCGAGGTCTACGACTGGTTGGTGGATTCTAACGGTCAGCGTTCGGCTGGCGGCGATCAGCAAGAATCGTAAAGCTGAGGGCTTACGGTTGAGGGCTGACGGCTCTATAATGCCCCTCGTGCTGGCTCTCAGGGGTAGGGACTTGTGTTCACATGCCCTCCGATCTGACAGAAAACCGCACCTGCGTCTCCATGCCTTGCTGACCGGGGACGGCGCCGAACTGGAACTGGCGAGGACGTAGATGAAGCCATCGCCGAAAGAGTTGCCAAACTTTGAGCGGAAGCACAAAACTCCCAGACTGGTCGAATCTGTTCTACCCGAGGACACCCTCGACCGCACGAACGCCTACTGGCGCCGTTCCGAGTCAAGAACGGCCGCTTCGTTCCCGCGGCAAGAGGGAGTGGGACCGCTCGATGGAGCTTCGAGAAGGACCTCGAAGGTGAAACGTACGGTGGCTCCAGGCGACCCGGCGCGTACTCAAGCTTTATACGCTCATAGGCTTCCCTTATCCCCTCAGGGCACATAAGGGCGAAAGGGTCAGGGAGCTGATCGAAGGTAGAGGATGCAAGCTGCTGTACCTGCCGCCCTACTCGCCGGACCATAACCCCATCGAGGAGGCCTTCTCCAAGATCAAGGGGTTGTTGCGCAAGGCCGAAGCCCGCACGCGCGAGACCCTAGCGGAGGCGATTGGCAGGGCTCTCTCGACGATCACTGCCCGGGACACGCGGGGCTTCTTCGAGCACTGTGGTTAGCATCCGCCGGGTCTACTACTGTGAAATACGCTGCAGGGCCCAAGCGGTGAAAGCCCCGGTAGCGAGGGCTTAAGCAGCTAGGCCGGATCGCCAGGCTGATCTAGGAGCTGCCGGAGCTCTAAGCAGCCTCGGCCCGCATACCCCTCGGGGCTTACCGGTTCTTCGCCGAGTTAAAGGCGGCGACCGCTATCCCAAACGATGCATTGGGATTGGTCTAGGCAGCACCTTTAGCGTTAGGGGCGACGTTCTTCCGGCGGCCTCTCTTGGTCCGCTGCCGAAACGTCTTCGCCCTGCCAAGTCGGGGTAGTAGGAGGATTAGTTCCGCTGAGTCCCAAATCCCGTGCAGCCTCTTGCTCGCCATGCACTTGTCCTACAGTTTCTTCATAA
>JALZEL010000162.1 GCA_030862075.1 Actinomycetota bacterium
CCTCTTCGGGCCACACCGTGTGGATCGTATCGCGGTCCTCGCGGACCTCCAAGCGCACAGGGGGCACTTCAAGCATGCCGTTCTCCTCGCCTTTGAGGAAGTGGTCGAGGAACCTTCGCTGGAAGGTGAGGGCCTCCTCGGAGTAATACTCGGCCCATTTGCCGCCGCGGTGGGTGTAAAGCCAGCGGTGTGGCGAACCGACGCGCTCGAAGGCGCGAAAGGAGCCGCGGGTGAGGAGCTTCTGGTCCGAGAAGCTGCCGCACACCAGGAGGGGAACCTCGATCCGTTCGAGCTCGGGCGTCCTGGCGGCCCACCACTCGTCGCGCAGGGGACGGGCAATCTGCTCTTCTTTTATGTCTTCGCTGGGCCGCCCACTCGCTTTACGCCGGCGCTCCACACGCGTATGAACCCGTCCTCGCGGATGCCGCCGGGGCGCGCGAAGTCGCGATAAACGTCGCTAAGCCCCTCCCAGGGGCAGAAGGCCGCGAGGTGGGGTGGGCGCAGGGCGGCCACCTTGTACTGGCTGATCGCCGAGTAGGAGACCCCGTTCATCCCCACCTTGCCGTTGGACCAGGGCTAGGTTCCGGCCCACTCGATCAGATCGTAAATATCTTGGGCTTCGGCGTCGGTAAGCAGGTTCCCGCTTCCCTCGGAGGTCCCAAAGCCGCGCAGGTCACAGTTGACCACCACGTAGCCGCGCGGCACCCAGTATGCGGGGTCGGGTGCCTCCCAGGACGTCCACGCCGACCAGGTAACCGGTTTCGGTTGACGTAGCATGCGGTACTGGGGCGGGGGCCGGTAGCCGAAGGGGCCGCGCTTGGGTAGCCTGTCCTTACCATAAGGATGAGCGCACATGATGACGGGGTAGCGTCCCTCGCTTTCGGGGCGAAAGACGTTGACGCGCAGGATCGTACCGTCGCGGACGGCCACCTCGACATCCTTCTCGAGGCGGATACCTGGAGGCGGGGGCGTGATCTCGACTGGGGGAGAGACGATGCCGCGCAGGCGCCCGATCGCGTAGCGCCAGTCGGGTCTTTCGCCCGCCATCACCAAGCCCCCTCCACGGCGGCCGGTGACCCGCCGCCAGAGTAGTAAGGCAAGCGTCAGCACAGCCAACCACCTCACCGTTCGTCTCATGTGGGACACTCCTCCTTCCCGAGCCGCTTTTCCCCGAGGGGTCGTACGCACCATGAGCATGGTGCCACCCGGCGTTGCCCGGTGCATTTCCTGGACCTCTCGTAGCCCGCAGAACAGCCGCCCGCTATGTCGCTTAGGCCCGCGAACAAGGCCCGAAAGGCGTTGGCCCCTAGAAGCACGCGCAGGTCGTGGAAGGGGCGTGAGGGTGCTGGCACGCTTCAAGGCGTTTTTGAAGCTTCTATTGGTTCCTCGATATTTTCTAGCCCACCGTCGCCTTTAGTACGCCCCATCCGCTCGAGGCGTACTTCTGGTGCACCGTTGTCGGTCAGCAGGACACAGAAGCCGAGCTCGGGCGGTATCAGTGCAGGTAGCCCTTGTAGAAGCTCTCCGGCACTTCAACTAGTATCTCTATCGTCTCCTCGACTTGTCGCCCGTACGCTTCGCTAGATCATGGCCCCCCTGCGAACACACCGCCTTACCGCTTCACAGAAATCTTTACCTCCGCGTAGCGGTACCCTCTTCCCGCTCGCGCACTAATCGCACAAGTCGGCAATCCCTAATAAACGCAGCGTGAAAGCCGCTTTTCGGGGGGCTCGATCGGGAGCACGGCGGTCGTCTCGACCTCGACTCTTGCCTCAGACTCGATCAGCGCCGCGACCTCCACCATGCTCATAGCCGGAAAGTGCCGCCCCATCAGGTCCCGGTAGGCCCGGCCCATGTCCTCCTGATTGGAGAGGTACTCCTCGCGGTCGGTGATGTACCAGGTCATGCGCGCGACGTGCTCGGGGCCCGCTCCGGCCTCGGACAACACTGCTAGGGTATTCTCCAGGCAGCGGCGCACCTGACCGACGAAGTCCTGCGTCCGGAAGGTACCGGTCTCGTCCCAACCGACCTGGCCGGCGACGAACACCAGCCTCCCCTGCGCGAGAACGCCATTGGCGTACCCCTTTGGCTCCGCCCAACCTGGCGGCTGCAGCATCTGCATCTCTCTCCCTCCATCATCGGCGCATGAGCGGGACGTCTGGGCGCTAGCCCGCCCGGCGCAGTTCGAACCCTACCATCCGCGAGCGGATCTGTTCCGGTATCGGTCGAACACGGCCGGTCTCCAGGTCGATGCACGCCAGTACCAGCCGGGCCCTCATGCGTTGCTCGCCGACGCGGTCGTTGGCGACCACCTCCAGGGTAAAGCTGCCCTCCCCCATCCGCTCGACGCCGAGCTCGAAGACCAGGCGATCGCCGAGACGGCTCGGCCGCACGAACTCGCACTCGATGCTCACCGTCGGCACCCCGGTCCCGAACTCGCCGTGCAGAGTCTCGAAGTCGCAGCCGAGCGGCCCGGCGAACCAGTCCTCGACCAGCGCGTTGATCACCTCGAAGTAGCGCGGGTAGAACACGATCCCGGCCGGGTCGGTGTGTGCCCACCTCACGAGGACTTCCGCCTCAAACCGGTCCACCGCACCTCCTGACCGGTCTTTCGCCTCCGAGGAGCCTCAAGATAGGTCCCTTTGCGCCTCGGCCTGCTCCAGCTCTCTCTCGCGCAATCTGAAGCGTTGCACCTTGCCGGTCTGCGTCTTCGGCAGCTCGTCGATAAACTCGACGGCGCGCGGGTACTTGTAGGGAGCGATGCGGCCCTTCGCGAAGTCCTGCAGTTCCTCCACGAGCTCCTCACCTCCCTCGACCCCCTCGCGGAGAACGACGAACGCCTTGGCCACGTTGCCGCGCTCCTCGTCGGGCGAGGCGACCACGGCGCACTCGCTGACGGCATCGTGCTCCATTAGCGCGGCCTCGACCTCGGGCCCGGAGATGTTGTAGCCGGCGGAGACGATCATGTCGTCGGTGCGCGCCTGGAACCAGAAGTACCCGTCCTCGTCTACCTTGTAGGAGTCGCCGGTTACGTTCCAGCCGTCGACGACGTACTCGGCCTGCCGCGGATCCGCGAGGTAGCGGCAGCCGGTCGGCCCCTTCACCGCCAGTCTGCCGATCTCACCGGCCGGCAGCGGCCTCATGTCCTCGTCGGCGATCATCGCCTGGTAACCCGGGACCGGCTTGCCGGTCGAGCCGGGGCGAATGTCATCGTCGACGGCCGAGATAAAGATGTGCAGCATCTCGGTGGAACCGATGCCGTCTATAATCCGGAACCCGGTGTGCTCGAACCAGGCGTCGGACGTCGCGCTCGGCAGGTACTCGCCGGCCGAGATGCACTTCTTGAGCGATGAGAGGTCGTCGACTCCGTCCACGCTGTTGAGCAGCGCGCGGTAGGCCGTCGGCGCGGTGAACACCGTAGTTGCCCGGTACGTCTTTATCACTTCTAGGAGCGCCTCCGGGCCTGGCTCTTCGATAGGTACGGTAGAAGCGCCGAAGCGCATCGGGAACAGAATTAACCCGCCCAGGCCGAAGGTGAAGGCGAGCGGCGCCGTACAGGTAAAGATCTCGTCGGGTTGCGGATCTAGCAGATACCGCGCGAACGTGTCGCACACGGCGAGGATGTCGCGATGAAAGTGCATGCAGCCCTTAGGTTCGCCGGTTGTGCCCGAGGTGGGGGCAATGAGCGCAACGTCCTCTGCCGCGGTCTCCACCGTCTCGAACTCGGGCGGCTTGGCCTCCATCCGCTCTTCGAGCTCGCCCCCAGGTCCAAAGGTCGTGACGTTTGAGAGGACCGGTACATCTTGACGGGCGGTCTCCAGCTCCTCAACCAACCGCGCGTCGGTCAGCGCGTGGCTGATCTGGGCCTTCTCGATGATGGTGGCTAGCTCGCCGGCGCGGAGCAGCGGCATGGTAGCAACGACTATGCCGCCGGCCTTGAGCACGCCGAACCAGCTGGCGATCAACATCGGTGTGTTGGGCGCACGCAAGAGCACCCGATTGCCAGATACCAGCCCCATATCCTCGGTCAGCACCCGTGCGATCCGGTTGGCTTTCTCCAGGAGGTCCCGGTAGCTCCACACCCCGTGTTCGCCGTGGACACAGGGGCTGTTTGCCGACTCGCCCTTGGTCATGACGTCGAGTAGCGCCTTCGCAGCGTTAAGGCGCTCGGGATACCGCAACTCCGGTAGATCGAAGACCAGGTCCGGCCACTCCTCACGCGGCGGTAGGTTGTCGTTGGCGAAGGTGTCGACGTACCCGCTGTAACTTGCCATTGCTTTCCTTTCCCCTTGGGTTCCTTTTCTCAAGCCTCCCGGACCGTGGTGGCGCCGCTCGTTGTCTTCGCACCGTCTTCCGCGTGCGCAGCCAGGGCTTGGCGGGCGATGACAAGCTTCTGCACCTCGGAGGCCCCCTCGTAGATCCTCAAAGCCCGGATCTCGCGGTAGAGCCGCTCAACCGGGTGACCGGAGACCACACCGAGGCCCCCGAAGATCTGCACCGCGTCGTCGATCACCTTCTGCGCCGTCTCGGTGGCGTGCAGCTTGGCCATCGACGCCTCGCGACTAACCCGGTCAGTGAGGCAATCTCTGGTCCAGGCGGCGCGGTAGACGAGGAGCGCGCTCGCGTCTATTCCCAAGGCCATATCGGCGAGCTTGCCCTGCACCATCTGCAGCTCGCTCATCGGCGCGCCGAACAGGTGACGCTTTGACGCGCGCTCCAGCGCCTCGTCTTGCGCCCGACGCGCAAACCCCAAGGCGGCCGCCCCCACCGTCGAGCGGAAGACGTCCAGCGTTGCCATGGCAATCTTAAAGCCTCTACCGGGCTCGCCCAAGAGGTGGCTCTTCGGCACCCGACAGCCGTCGAACTCGAGCGTCGCTAACGGGTGCGGCGCGATCGCGGGGATGCGCTCGGCCACCTTGAGGCCGGACGATTCGCTGTCTACGATGAAGGCGCTCAGGCCTTTGGCGCCCGGCCCCTCGCCTGTGCGCGCGAACACGGTGTAGAAGTCCGCCAAGCCGCCGTTGGAGATCCAGGTCTTAGTACCGTTTATGTTGTAGTGGTCGCCATCCTCTACCGCGGTGGTTGCGATAGAGGCGACATCGGAGCCGGCCTCCGGCTCGGAGAGCGCGAAGGCGGCTATCTTCTCGCCTTGGCGCACCGCGGGCAGGTAGTCTCCCTTCTGCTCCTCGGATCCGAAGAGCGAGATCGCCCCGGTCCCCAACCCCTGCATGGCAAAGGCGAAGTCGGCGAGCCCGTGATGGCGGGCCAAGGTTTCGCGCAACAGGCACAGCGAGCGCACGTCGAGGGTCTCGTGTGGACCGCACCCCTCACCCGGCACGACGTAGTCGAGCCAGCCGGCCTCGGCGAGACGTTCGACCAGCTCGCGGCACGCCTCGTCCACCGTCTCCTCGCGTGCCTCCGGCATAGAACCGACGTGTTGAGCCGCCCACCCGTCAAGGTCGCGGGCAAGCGTGCGGTGCTCGTCGTCGAAGAACGGCCAACCGAGAAAGCTCCTGTCAGCCATCAGTCACCCTCGAACTGCGGCCGGCGCTTCTCAATAAAAGCGCGGTAGGCGCGCTCGAAGTCGCTCGTCTGCATGCAGATCGCCTGCGCCTGCGCCTCGGACTCGATGGCGGTATCCAGCGCCATGTTCCACTCCTGGTTGAGCATGGTCTTGGTCATGCCGTGGGCGAAGTTGGGTCCTTCGGCGAGGTTGGTGGCGAGCGCCGTCGCCTCGTCGAGTAGATCAACTGGGGCGACGAGGCGGTTAAAGAAGCCCCAGCGTTCTGCTTCGTCCGCCGGCATCGAGCGTCCGGTGAACAGGAGCTCGGAGGCGCGGCCCTGGCCGATTATGCGCGGCAACATCGCGCAGGCACCCATATCGCAACCGGCAAGCCCGACGCGGGCAAAGAGGAAGGCAACCTCGGCTCCGGGCGTGCCGAGCCGTACATCGGAGGCCACGGCGATGGCCGCCCCCGCGCCGACGCAGACGCCGTCCACAGCCGCGACCACGGGCTGCGGGCAGGCGCGCATCGCCTTGACCAGATCGCCAGTCATCCGGGTGAAGCGCAAGAGACCGCTCATGTCCATTTCCGTGAGCGGTCCTATGATGTCGCGCACGTCGCCGCCGGAGCTGAAGTTGCCGCCGGAGCCTGTGAGCACCACCGCTTTTATGTCCTCGGCATAGGAGAGCTCGCGGAAAGTATCCCGCAGCTCGGCATAGGACTCGAAGGTCAACGGGTTCTTGCGCTCCGGCTCATTTAGTGTGACCATGGCGACACCGTCCGAGGCATCCCACCCGAAGTGCTCTGGCGCAAGGTTTGCCATCTCTACGGTGTTCACCGGCGTTCCTCCTTCCCGTCGCTGGTCGAAACGGACCGCTTGCCCTTACCGAGTAGATACTTCAACTGCTCGACCTCCTCCTCGCTCAAGCCCGACAGCATCGACGCTACCCAGCCCTCGTGAGCCTCGGCCATCTCCTCGAAGGTTGTGCGGCCGGAGTCGGTCAGACGGACCAGCTGGCTGCGCCGATCGTCGGGCTTCGTCCGGCGTTGGATCAGGCCTTCTATCTTCAGTCGTTCGACGATGCCGGTAACGTTACCGTTCGACACTTTCAGCCGACGTGAGACCTCTCCCATGCTCAAGCCTTCTTCGGGAGCGTCGTAGAGGGCGGCCATCACGTCGAAGCGTGGCAGGGTGACGTCGAACTCAACGCGCAGGCGTGTGCGCACGCGCTGCTCGACCATGTTGGTGAACGTCAGCGCGCGCAGCCAGAGCCTCAGAAGCTCCTTGGTCGAACACGCCTCCTCCGTCCGCCCGTCCTTCGCGTCGTTGATGACGCTTCTCGTCACTACATCACCTCCCCACCGGCGACGGCTACCGCCTGGCCGGTGATCGCGTCCGTGTTCGGCCCGACCAGCCAGGCCGCGGCTTCCGCCACCTCTTTGGGCAATACGAACCGGCCCTGAGGGTTGCTCTCGAGAAGCTGGGCCCGCGCCTCGTCCTCGCTCGCGCCGGTCTTCTCGGTGATGTTGGCTGTGCTCTGTGTCAGAAGCTCTGTCTCGGTGTATCCGGGGCAGACGGCGTTGACCGTCACGCCCTTCGGCGCGACCTCGAGCGCGAGCGACCGGGTCATGCCGATCACGCCGTGCTTGGCGGCGCAGTAGGCTGCTACGTAAGCGTAGCCCTTGAGGCCAGCGGTGCTGGCGATTGAGACGATGCGACCCCAGCCGCGCTCGACCATCCCCGGCAACACAGCGCGGCTCATCAGGAACACCCCGGTCAGGTTCACCTCCAACATGGTGTGCCAGGCGTCCGAAGTCGTGCGCGCGAAGGGGGACGAGTCCGCCGCACCGGCATTGTTGATAAGGATGTCGACGGGACCGAAGTGCTCGGTCGCGGTCGTAAGCCCCTCCTCAACCGCCGCCTCATCGGTGACGTCGAACGGTACCGCCTGGGCCTCATCCAGACCGTTAGCGACCTCTTGTAGCGGCTTGGGACGGCGCCCGACCACGGTGACCCGGGCGCCCATCTCGGACAGGCGAGCGGCGATGGCTGAGCCGATGCCGGTACCGCCGCCGGTGATCAGGGCGTGGCGCCCTCCGACGAGGCGAGAAGCACCGTGCAAATCGCTCATCGTGGGGCTCCCCGCGGCTCTAGATCTGTTGCACCATCTGGTCGGCGCGCTCGACGAGACGTTCGAGCTGCGCTTTCCCGGCCAGGTACTGTTTGGGCCAGGGTACGCCATCGTAA
>JALZEL010000163.1 GCA_030862075.1 Actinomycetota bacterium
CGGGGCACGGGTATCCTTTGCGGCTCGTGATCCCACGCCTTTATGCCTGGAAGAGCGCGAAGTGGATCCGGGGCATCGAGCTAACCCCTGAGGACAAGCCGGGCTTTTGGGAGGAGAACGGCTACCACATCTACGGCGACCCGTGGAAGGAGCAGCGCTACAGCTTTAGCTTCTAGCGGCGACGAGCGGCCCCAAGCAAGAGCCCCAAGCAAGAACTTCTCCCGCGGCTCATCGCCTGACTAAGCCTGCCTCCCAAAAAGATCGCCCCGTGCAGGTTGCTCTGTGGTGGTCTTACGGTCCAGATCACGTCCGCGACGTTCCTCGGTCTCCCCCAGGGAGGCGAACCTGACCGCCACGCCCGCTAAAGCGAAGAAGAAGATGGTCGAGGGCGGGATGTACCAGTGCCACTCGAAGGCGGAGGAGACGAGGTAGATGATCGCGGCGGCGGCGAGGCTCGAGAGGAGGAGCTTCCGCTGCCCGTCGGCGCGGATGCTAGCCCTCAAGAGGTAGACCGCAAGCGCCAGGGCGAAACCGGCGAGGGCCAGGAAAGCGAACACGCCGGTCTCGGTACCCTGCTCCAAGTAGACGTTGTGGACCCGCTTCGTGACTTCGAACCCCGGACGGTTCTCTTGCCAGGTGTACACGAAGGTGCCAGCACCGGTGCCCGTTAAAGGATGCTCCTTCCACTCATCCCACGCCACCCGCCAGTATTTCATCCGGTAATCCGAGGAAAGGAAGGCAAACCCGTCTCTCATATCCCCCGTCTCTTTGGCCCCGCGGGAGAAGACCCGCGCTATCTCGTCCGAGCCCTGCCGCTCCCCGAGCAGCACGAAGCCCAAAACCCCCGCCCCCGCGATGACCGCGACCAGGGCGGCGGCCCCGAGCGCTCTGTGCGGAGCCGGGGCCAGCTCGTAGCGTTCGATGAGGACGGCGTACAACACCTGGAGCAGAAACGTGGCGAGAACGGCGATCACGAGATACGTTCGGAACGCCGAGCCGTCGGCTGCCCTGAGGCTCTCCTCGGAGACGGGTTCGAAGAAGGTCCTTAGTCCTTGCACCTTCCACACGAGCCAGGCAAGGGGTCCAAAGACGAGGAGCAGGTTCGTAAACATCTGCAGCCGTCTACCGCCCACGGCGAAGAGCGCCACGAGCCCCACCCCGAGCGCGAGCATGCCCCAGCGCGAGAACGTGAGGTACAGGACCACGGCGAAGATCAGGATCAAAGCCGCGTAAAGCCCCCGGGCGAAGGGGTTCTTGAGCTGGGTCATGCGCCCTAAGCCCAGTACGGTGCCCATCCCCAAAACCACCGCGACGGTGTTCGGATACTCCAAGGTGGAGCCGACCCCGACATCGTTGGAGGCGTTCGACGAGTACTCGGCAGGGTTCGTACTCTGGAGCACGCCGTATCCCGCGACCGCCCCTGCCACGATGTTCAGGCCGTCGATAAACGGGCCCACCAGCCGCCGCGAGGAGAGCGAGGCCGCCGCCAAAGTGAACGCGACGAGGTACATCGAGGAACGTAAGAGCTCCCTTATCGTCTCGGCCTGACCGATGCTCCAGGCCAAAGACAAACCCTTTACGGCGACGAGCACCGCGAGGAGCCCCACCAGCACCCAAACGATGCGCGGCACGCCCCCAAAGTAGCCGACGACGAACAGGGAGACGACGAACAGGCCCAGGATGATCGCCGCCGCAAGCAACCACCACTCGGCGCTGTAGAGGCCCTGGTTGAGCATCCCGTAGAAGATGATGGCTACGAGGGCCGACAGGACGAGGCTCTTGAAGATCATCAGGTTGCGTGCCGGCTTGCGGCCTTTCTCCGGCGAATCCTCCTTGGTCCTGCCGATCGTCGGCATCTCGCCCGTCTCGATGCGCCCTTTTTGCTGGCCGCTAAACATGGCCGTTCAGCACCACCCCGAAGAGGTTGACCCGCGCGTCGAGCAGCGCGTCGGTAAGGCCCCGCGCGACGCCCTTCGGGGTGCGGGAAGCGTGCACCACGAGCAGGACCCCGTCGAAGGAGCCCCAGAGGCTCGGGATGGCGAGCACCTCGCCCGCCACCGGCGCGTCGAGGAGAACCACGTCTTGCTTTTCGTTGAGGGACCGGACGGCTCCAACGAGCTTGGGCGAATTCGCGAAGGCCCGCGGTCCCGGCAGGACCGGACCGGTTGGGACGACCTTCAGGTTCGGTGCTGCCTCGAAGCCGTAGTCCTCGGGGTCGCCGTTGCCCTCCAAAGCACTGGTGAGGCCGACGAAGTTCGGGCGGCCGAAACAGCGGTGCAGGTGCGGTCGGTCCAGGTTGCAGTCCACGACGGCTACCTTCTTTCCGGCGGCCGCGAGCGCCGCGCCCAAGCCGATGCAGACCGTGGTTCGTCCCGCCCCGCGCTCCGGGCCGGTAACGACCACGCTCCCCGCCGGTCGCCCCAAGGCGACGAGGTTCTCCGCCAGGGCAGCGAACGAAGGCCCGGGCTCGAAGCCGGTCGCCAGGAGTCGACGCGCCCACGCGACACGCCGCGCCCCCGTAGTCCGCTCGTCGGCGGTGCCCGTGCCGTTCGCCGCGTTCATCCCTGGGCTTGCTCCGCGTCCGCGTCTCGGGAGAAAGGGCCCTCCGAAAGCCCGTCCGAACAGTCGGGGATCACGCCTAAGACCGGCGCCCGGAGCGTGAGCTCGGCGTCCCTGGAGCCGCTCCACCGGCGGGCGCGACCCTCGAGGAAGAGGGCCCCTATGCCCCCGACGAGGAGCCCCAAGGCCCCGGCCCCGATAGCCGCGAGAAATGCGTTCGGACCGGAGCGGCGCTCCGGGGTCTCGGCGTACCTCCCGACCCCGGCCTCCACGGCGACGGTCCCGCCCGCGAGCCTCCCCTCGAGCTCCTCGACGTGCTCGACGAAGACGTCTACGTAAGCGTTCGACGCCCGGGTCGCCTCCTCCGGCATGGAGTCCGAGAAGCGTACCTCTATCTCCTCGTCGCTCACCCGCTCCCACTCAAGCCGCTCGTTGAAGTCGCTCGCTTCCCATCCGGCTCTTTCGGCCGCCTCCTCGCTAACGCCGCGCGTCGCCTCCGATTCTTGAAGCCCCGAAAGGACCTCGTCAAAGCTCTCTGCGGCACCGGTCCCCTCCTGCGAACGCACCGAAAGCGTGGCCTCGGCCGTGTACGCGGGTTCCCGCAAGAGACCGTAGAGCAAGGCGGTCACAAAGAAAAAGAGCGTGCAGCCGACCACCAGCCAGCGTCGCTCGAAGAGGATGTGGCGGGCCTCCGAGAGGGTGAGGTCGTCGCGCTGTTCTCGCTGCCAGCCCTGCCAGGAACGATCCGACCGCTCGGCGCCCCGCGATCCGCCTTGCCGCTTAGCTGATGGGGGCGTCAAGCACCGACCTCCGGTAGCTTTCGGGAGCTTCGTCAAGCAACGCGAGCACCGCGGGCGCTTGCTCCGCTTCGCTCTGTGAGAGCACCTCCCGCGCTTCGGCGTAGGAACCCTGCGCGATCAGGGCATCCGCGCTGGCAAGGTCCAACGATTCTATGAAGGTCTCCCTCTCGGCTCTCTGCGACTCGCTCAAAGACTCCAACCCCGCGCTGGCGCTCTTCTTCGCCTCCCCGAAGGTTCCGACGGCCTCCTCCGGCTCGCCGAGCAGCACCTGGAGCTTGCCCAGCCTGTAGAGATCCGTAAAGGAAATCTGTCCGCGTTCGCGCAGCCATTCGTACTGGGCCCGCGCTTCCTCGGGTTCTTCGGTCCTCAAAAGGGTCTCGGCGAAGCGCGAAACCACAGCGGTGGCGTGCGGGTTGCGGCTCAAGGCCTCCCGATAATTCCTCGCCGCGGCCGCCGGATCGCCCAACCTTTGCCTTTGCAGGTCTCCGAGGGCGACCCAATTGTTGTAGTTGGCGGGGTCCCGGTCGATCGCCTCCTGGAAAGCCTCGGCGGCCGCCTCCGTTCTTCCCTGCCGCAGCTCGAGGTAGGCCTCGGATGTCGGGGGGACCGGGCTGAAGGGGTCTAAGCGAGCAGCCCGCTGTATCTCGTCGCGAGCACCCTCTAGGTTCCCGGTCTCCGCCAGCCGTAGCTGCTCGTCCAGATAGCGACTCGACAGGTACAGCGAGATCGCGAGCAGGATCAACGCCCCCGTCACGAAGCCGACCGAGATTTTGAAGACTACCAGGCCCAAAACTCGTTCACCGCCAGGAGGATATACATTGGTCAGGCCCAATACAAGCGCACGCGAAGAGCCCGAAGGCGGCGCACCGGAGAAGCACACGAAAAGAGGCGGGCCCCCGAAGGGACCCGCCTCTTCAGTCAGTCGCTTTTCGACTGACTTACGTTAGTGACTGTCGCTTACTACTTGATGATCCTGCGGGCCAAAAGACCTCCGCCGACCAAGAGCGCACCAGCGCCCAGCGCGATCAGCGAGGCACCACCGGTCGGCGGCAGCGCGGCAGCCTTAGGCGGCGGCGGCGGGCCAGGAGGCGGCGGCGGGCCAGGAGGTGCGATCTGGTTCAGGGTCTGCTCACAGATCTGTATCGCGTTGTTGATCTGCTCGATCCCCTCTTGGGTCTGCTCGATGTTCTGATCGACGGTCTGGACCTGGACCTGAACATTGTCTTTAACATTTGGGCCGACCTTTGCCTGAGCGTCGTCCCCGGCAACGGCGAGAGCTGCGCCCAGAACCGCTATCTGCTCGTTTATGGTCGCGGCAGCCTGCTCCTGACTCACGTTGCCGGTGTTCACGTTCTGGACCTGCTGGACACATACGTTGCCCGCACCCGCGGCGTCCACCATCGGGTTGGCCGTAGCGGGACCGCTGGTCTGCTGCGCCCACGCGGGAGCGCTTGCCACCAGTGTCATCGCCAGCAGCGCGGCTAACAACATCAACTTCCTCAACTTCTACCTCCTTGGTGAGGAATTTACATTACGCCGGCCATTTTCCCACCTTCATCCATCCCTGTCAACAACAAAACCCCGGCTTTTTGCGTTTTTCTTAAAAAAACTTAACGATATGGCAGCACCGGGAGGTGGGGCGAACTTCGATCCTACGCTTTGAGTTACCAGGACTGGGTGTACGCGCCGGTGGCGCTATCGTAGGAGTATCCGAAGGTGCCGCTAAGCGTGGTGCTCTCTCCTTCGATCGTGAACCCGCCTCCTGCGGGAGTGGTGGTAGTAATAGTGACGTTTCTGTTCGGATGGAAGCTGATGCCGCCGCCCTCGATAGGGTCGGTCGTGGTGTAAACCCCGGCCTCGGGGTAAGTCCCGCTCTGCGCCTTGGCTTGCTCGTAGACCGTAACGGTCAGTGCGACGTCCCGCGTCACCGCCGCTCGCTCGAACCGGGCGACCTTTTCGCGCTGGTCGAGGAACGTCGGTACGGCGAGGGCTGTCAAAACCCCGACGACGATCGCGACGACCAGGAGCTCGTACGCTCTTCCGCTAGGCGTTTCGGTGGTTAGGGCCTCCCCGACGTTCCCGGCCTGCGTTGTGTTCGGGTTCGGCTCCCCGCCCTCCCGGTCGTGTATACGCATAACGGCGACCGAGGCGCCCAGGATAGCCCAGAAGGCGACGCTGGTGGCTATGGTGGGGAAGACCGTCTGGAGCTGGAGGATGTAGGCCAAAACACCTCCGGAGAGCGCGATCAGGGGCCACCCCCCGCGCCGATAGACGTTGCGGAAATACGAGACGAAGACCCAAAGATAGGCAGCAAGCCCCAAAAGCCCCGTGGTCGCCGAAACCTGCAAGAGCTCGTTGTGCGTCCTGTCCACGAACTGCACGCCGTGGGTGGTTAAGAGGGCTTCGAGCTCCTCGCTTATATAGGGCTCAAAAGGTTCCTTGAAGTTGTCTGGGCCGTGGCCCAGCAGCGGGCGATCCAGGATCATCGGGACGGTGTCACGCCAGTTGTACTGCCGGCTCTGCACGTTTGGGTCGTCGAGGAGAGTGCTAGTGGCGCGGTCGAGGAGGGCAAGGTTGCCGAACGCCGCCGCCGCCGCAACCGCAGCTATCCCCGCCACCACCAGGATGGCCAGCGGCGCCAGCAGGGGCCGCGCCGTTCCCATCCTGCGACGAGAAAACCACAAGATTGCCCCCATCAGGGCTAGACAACCCGCGGGTATGGTTGCGATAAGAGCCTTAGAAGTCAGGTTGCCGAACGCCGCCGCCGCCGCAACCGCAGCTATCCCCGCCACCACCAGGATGGCCAGCGGCGCCAGCAGGGGCCGCGCCGTTCCCATCCTGCGACGAGAAAACCACAGGACCATCGGCAAGGCTACCCCGGCGCTCAACATCGGCCCTCGCTCGTCGGTGTAGAGCCAGCACGCCCCCATAATCGCCAGCGCAAAGAGCCAGGGAGCTCGTCCCTTCCACGAGCCGGCCTTGAAGCACAGGGCAGTGGCTGCCCCCATCATGAGCGTCAGGTAGGCCGCGAGGAAGAGAGGGTTTCCGAGGGTCGAGAAAGGCCTCCCGGTGTCCGTGTACCAGGGGACTCCCCATCCCGAGATCGGGTCCAACCCGTATTTTTGGGAGATGCCGAAGATGGAGACCAGAACCGCCGCTGTGACCCCCGCCGCCAGGAAGATTCGTACCCGTAGTGGTGAGTTCAGGCACCTTGCCAGCGCGTAGAAGAGCAAGACCCCCGCGGCCAAAGAGAGCAACCCCGCGTAGCGATCCCCGAAGAGGCTGTGCCAGGGATCTTCCGAAAAAAGGGCGCTCAAGGCCGAAACGCCCAAGAAAGCCAGGGCGGGGATCAACACCGGAACCTTAAGAGGCTCTCTACGCAAAACCACGACGCCCAGCACCGTCACCAACAGTGCCGCGGAGCACCCCATAAACACCTTAAACTTGTGCGGGTCGTAAGCCTCCGGGGGGTCAAACAATAATACGTTGGCATCCAAAACAACGGGGACCAGGACGACGATCGCTACCGCGATGGCGACGGTCCCGAGCTCGATCCCCTGGGCCGTAGTTTTGCTGGCAATCCTGGCAATCTTTATCTTGGGCTTCGGTTTCTTACCCGGTTTCATTCCACCCTCGAAGATAAAGCAAAGGTTACGGTTCTACTGAGTGGCATAGCCTCGTGTGCAAGACCTTGAGCAGAGGATTATAGGGCATCGTGACCTTGCTATCGATGCCGCTTCATGGACAAAGCCCTCTCTCGCTGCTGCAGCGACTTAGGAAGATCCGTTTCAGAAGCCTGAGAACCATTCCCCGCCGCCCGAGGCGGGTCCTACGTTTCGGCGGGCAGGTCCTCCCTCATCCCCCACTCGTTCCAGGAACCGTCGTAGTTGGCGAGGTTCTTGTGGCCGAGCCTATGCAGGACAAAGAGCGGGACCGTCGCCGCGACGCCCCCATTGCAGTAGGCGACCAGGGGTACGTCCTTGTCCTCCGGCACCCCGGATTCGCGTAGCTTCCCGGCCAGCTCCTCATGGGGACGGAAGGTTCCGCTCTCCGGATCCAGCAGGGCGTCTGCGTGGAGGTGCCTGGCGCCGGGGACGCGGCCCGCGCGCCCCTCGCCTCGCGCTATCTCGCCGGTGTACTGGCCCTCGTCGCGGGCGTCGAGGACAATGGCGCTCTCGTTCTGGCTCGCGGCGAGCACTCCCTCGGCGTCGGCGCGCCACCCAAGCCGCGGACGCGGGGCGAAGGCGGCGGGTCCGGGATCGGGGACGTCGGCCGTAATGGGACGACCTTCGGCGATCCACTTTCTAAAGCCACCGTCGAGGACGGAGACGCGGTCATGACCGTAGTAGGTGAGCGCCCACCAGAGACGGGTGGCGAACTGGCCGCCCGCGTGGTCGTAGACGACGACGTGGGTATCGTCGCCGATCCCCAAAGAGCCCATGAGCGCGGTGAAGCGGTCGGGAGGAGCGATCTGGACGGGGACGGGGTCCTCGGGGTCGGTGATGTCGCGGATCCAATCTATATACACAGCGCCGGGTACATGAGCCTCGTCGTACTCGTCGCGCGCGGCCAGATACTCGGCCTCCTGGCGCCCGTTCCCGAGGTCCCTTTTCTTTACGTAGCCGCGGATGTCTACGATGCGCAGGCTCGGGTCGTCAAGGTGCTCGGCGAGCCAGTCGGTGCTAACGAGGGTGTCGTAGTCGTCGGGCATCTTTTATTACTCCTCGAAGAGGTCGTGTTGGCGGGCGTAGGCTTCGGCTAAAGCTCTAGCTTTTTCGGTGTCGTCTTCGGCGAGGCGGCCTTCGACGACCTCGTTCTCCAGGTAGTCTTTTACGTGCTTGATCCAACGCCCAGGACCCCGCCCGAAGTGCTCCATAAGCTGGTTGCCGTTCAAGGGGCTCGTAAGCTTCTCCACGGCGTCTTGGGCGCGTATCTCGTCTACCCTGCTTCTTAGGCTGCGCCAAGACTCCTCGGCTATGCGTCGCCTCCTCGGGGCGCTGCCGGTGATGTCAGCCCGAGCGAGCTTGAGGAGGAGGTTCACGTTGGCGAGTTCCTTGCCGCCGCGACTAAGGTACGTGTCGCGGATGAAGCGCCTTATGGCCGAGTCGCTCCACGAGTCTCGCCCCACCGCGTAGCCCATCGGGCGCATGTGGTTCGCGACGAGGTGGGCGACGGCGTCAGTTTCGTCTTTGGGGTAGACGAGACGCTTCATCGCCTTGCGCGCTATCGCGGCGCCGACGTTCTCGTGGCCGTAGAAGTGGATCTTCTTCGGCAACGTCCGCCCCCCGCAGCGCTCGCACTCCCCCTTGCCCGCGTTCTTGCTCGTGCTCTTCGCCCCGCAGTAGGTGCAGCGGTGCTCGTAGACGAGCGTCCTCGGTTTGCCGATGTCGTGGAAAAAAGCGGCCTTGCGCAAGATGGGTTCCGGCTCGACGTTCTGCGTCACGAGCAAGGTGTGCTCGAAGACGTCCTTGTGGTGGAACTCGGCCTCCTGCTCGACGTTAACCGTCTCCATGAACTCGGGGACGATGTACGGCATGATCCCGAGGCGCACGAGAGCCCTCAAGCCCGCCGCCACGTTCTCCGAGAGGAGTATCTTCTCGAACTCCTCCCGGATGCGCTCGGCGCTTATACCCTCTAGCCAGAGGGCGTTCTCTTTTATCGCCGCCTCGAGATCCGGCGTTATCGCGAACGGTTTTTTGGGGGTGGTGAGGACCGTCTCGAAGCGCACCGCCCTGAGCATCCTCAAAGGATCGTCGCGCATCCTGTCCAAAGGGTCCCCGACGGGCCGGATCACGCCGGACGTAAGATCCCAGCGCCCGTCGAAGGGATCACTTATCTCCCCGGTCTGGGCGTCGGCCGCGATGGCGTTGATCGTAAAATCCCGCCGCGCCAGGTCGTCCTCGAGGTGGGTCCCGAACCTAACCTCTGGGTGGCGGCTCCCTTGCGAGTAAAGGTCGCTCCGGTACGTCGTGACCTCTATGTTGTACCCCTCGACCCTGGCCCCGATCGTCCCGAAACGCTCCCCCACCGTCCACAGGTACTCCGCCCCCGGCCCGAGGAGGGTCTTGATCTCCTTCGGGCGTGCTCCGCTGGTCGCGTCCACGTCCTTGCCGGCGTTCCCGCCAAGAGCGTCGCGTACGTAGCCGCCTACCAGGTACAGCTCGTGCCCGGCCTCCTTGAATCTCTCCCCGAGGCGCACGAGGGGCTTGGGGACGTTGATGCTTTTCACACCCGTCATCATCGCTTTTCAGATTCTATTACGTTACGAACCCGCGTCTAGAGAGCGCCAGGTCGCTCGGCGGCGCCTAAAGCGCGCCTAACTTGGCAACGCCGCCTCTCGGGAAGGGTAAATGTCGAAGTAGTCGCCGAAGCCCGTCACCGCGAAGATGCGCTCGACAGCCTTCGAGGGGGTGGTGAGCCTGAGGGAGGTGCCCTTTTCCTCCAAGGAGTCTTTGGCGCGCATGAGCGTCGAGAGGGCGGTCGAGTCCATAAACGCGATGCCTCCCATGTCCACGACGACCGCCGAGACGCCCTCCGAGCCACGTTCTATGGCGTATTGTACCTTCGGGGCCGTGTGGAGATCCACCTCGCCGCGCACCGCGACTACCGAGTAGGCGTCGGCGTGCTCGTCTATGCTGACCTTGAAGTCCATCCCGTCCTTGCTCTCTACCTCGGGGCTCTCGTGCTCCAGCCGGTGCCCGAGCATATCATACCGGCAATCCCGCGCAGAGACGCGTTCGGAGGCCCTTGGACGCGTCCTTTTTCTGGTAACATGCGGCTACTGTGGAAGCTGTGGAGAGGACTTACGCTACGGAAAAGGTCGCGGTCTTCGTCGACGGGGCGAACCTCTACCACTCCATCAAGACGTACTTCAAAGGCGTCCTCGACTACGGCGTACTCCTAAATGCCGCCGTGAGCGGCCGCAATCTCCTCAGAGCCACCTTCTACATCGTCGAGAAGCACGAAGCGGATGAAGGAGCGTCCGGCACACGCTCCTTCGTCTACAACCTCAATAAGTTCGGCTACAAGGTGCGCTCGAAGCCGCTCGTCGTCCACGAGACCCTTTCCCCCGACGGGGAGCGCATCGTCTCCCACAAGGGCGACTGGGACGTGGGCATCATCGTGGACATGATGCGCCTCGCCAAACACGCCGACGCCTACGTCCTCGTCTCCGGCGACGGCGACTACGTAGAGGCCGTCGAGTACCTCCAGAGCGAGAAGGGCTTGCGCGTCGAAGTCATCAGCGCCGGCCCGTGCACCTCTCAAGCCCTGCTGGACCTCTGCGACGCCCACACCGACCTCGGCGACATCCCGGATCTGTTCAGTTACAAGCCGTCGGCTATCGCCGATCAGCGATAGTCAAAAACTGTCTCGTAAACCCGCCAAAGAGCCTACGGTTCCCCTATTACCCGCACCTCGGTCTCCAGCTCGACGCCGAGCTTTTCGCGGACAGTCTCTTCGACCAGCCGGATTAGCTCTAAGGCGTCTTTGGCGGTGCCGCCGCCGTGGTTGACGAAGTAGTTGGCGTGTAAGTGGGAGACCTCGATCTGTCCTATCCGCGTCCCTTTGAGGCCCGCCGCCTCTATCACCCGCCCCGGGTAGTCGCCCTCCGGACGCTTGAAGGTGGAGCCGCAGCTCGGTTTGTTTGGGGTGCCGTTCATGCGCTGCGCCCTGAACCCCTTTATGCGGGCCTTAAGCTCCTCGGGATTCCCTGGCGTTAGAGCGTAAGCCGCGCGCAAGACGACCCAGTCCGGGTGGTCGTGCAAGACGCTCCGGCGGTAGGAGAGCTTGAGATCGGCGTTCGATAGGCGTTCGATCGTCCCCGGCTTGTAGACCTCGGCCCACCTCAAGACCTCTTTCGTCTCGCTGCCGTAGGCGCCGGCGTTCATGTACACCGCGCCCCCCACCGTCCCCGGGATGCCGGTTGCGAACTCGAGGCCCGCGAGACCCCTGCCGGCGGTCGTGTTCGCCAGGACGGGGTAGAGGACGCCGGCGCCGGCGATCACGCTCGCGTCCTCTATCTTCACGTCGTTGAGCGCCCGGGCGAGCCTCACGGTGAGTCCCCTTATGCCGCCGTCTAGGACGAGGACGTTCGTCCCACCGCCCAGAATGGTCACGCGTATGTTGTGCTCGCGGGCGGTCTCGACGGCCTCTATGAGCTCGTCCGCGCTCGAAGGCTCCAGGAGCGCGTCGGCGAGGCCCCCGATCTTCCAGGCCGTGTACCGCTTCAGGGGTTCGTTGAGCTTGGCCGAGGGAAAGAGCCGTTGTAGAGTTTCCGTATGCATCGGAGAGAATATAGTTTATGTGAGGCGTCTCCGCACCCGGTGACGAGCGGACTTCGATGAGGGCGGGGTGCTGGCGGCGGGCAAGGGGACCAGGCTCTTCCCGCTGACCGGCCAGATCCCAAAGCCCCTGGCCCCGGTCGTAGACACCCCTATTATCGAGCACATCTATCGAGCACATCTTCGATCTGCTCGCTCGCAATGGCATAGAGGAGGCTTACGTCAACGTCCACTACCTGGCCGACGCGCTCCTCGAAGCCTACAACGGCCAAGAGTCATATATAAACGGTATGAGCATACGCCTCCTAAGAGAGAAGGAGCTCACCGGTACAGCCGGCGGCGTAAAGCACCTCGCCAAGATAGCCTCCAAGGGCAGCTTCGACGAAACCTTCATAGTCGTAAGCGGCGACGCCCTGACCGACATAGACCTAAAAGAGCTCCTCTCCTTCCACAAGCACAAGGGCGCTCTAGCCACCATAGCCCTAAAGAGGGTCTACGACACCTCAGAGTTCGGGGTGGTCGAGGTCGACGAGGAGGGCAACATCCTCTCCTTTCAGGAAAAACCCGACCCAAGAGAAGCCATAAGCACGCTAGCCAACACCGGCCTCTACGTCTTTGAGCCTGAAGTACTTGAGTACATCCCCGAAGGCACCTTCTTTGACTTC
>JALZEL010000218.1 GCA_030862075.1 Actinomycetota bacterium
TACACTCATGTCTATGAGACCGACGGGTTTCTCCTGAATATCGATGGCAATGTCCCAAAGAACGTCGCGGATCGATACGGTGGCGTGCTCGTAGAGGTAACGGGTTAGAGTGTAGCGTCGCTCGGAGGAGCGCTAAACGATCTTCCGGTCTCGGGTTAGGGTCGGGAGAGTTACGCATCGGCTGGGGCCGGGGTCAATTAATGTAGGGACTCCAGCCCTCTGTGCGGTTTTTTGAGCTGTGTGGGCTTTGCATAAAACGCAAATTAGTATGCTTACTCTTGGTGCAACCCGGATTTCTGTATTAAGGGTCCTTTGGTGGTTTCGGGCAGCCGGGTTGCACCAAAGCCACGCGCGAGTCGCCATTTGTCGGCCTCGTGGGAGGACCAGCGCCGCCTAGCCCTCCGCCTCACGGCCATATAGGGTTGCTCCAGGCCCGCCTCCCCGATGGATCCACCACGGTGACGCGACAGTAGGAGCCGCGGAACGGCGAAAGGTCGAACTCGGCTTCGACGACCGGTTCGCCCGTGCGCTCGGACCCGCTCTGCCACCGGTCGCCGCCCGTGGTCAGCGAGATCGCGTACGCTTCGCTCGTCTCCACGCGCAGCCGCTCGTCATCCACGATCAGCTCTCGCAGCGACGGCCCCTGGGTCGAGTAGTAGCGCCCGGCTTTCATCGATCCCAGCAGGGCCTCTGAGTCGAGCCGGTCGCAGTGGACCTCCACCCAGCCCCCGAAGTGGTCGCGGGGGTGACCGAAGTGCGCGTCGTCGCCCGCGTTGACCAAGACCTTGTGGCCTTTCTCCAGCAGGCCGTCGAGCATGTAGGCGCCGTTGGCCCTGTCGGGGATGGCGGCTATCGCCCCGTTGTGGTTGTAGACTTCGATCGCGTCCACGGCGTCCAGCCCCGGCAGCCCTTCGGCCGCCGCGAGCGGGAGGTTGTTCAACCCTGGGTGCAGCATTATGATGAACGCCCCGAGGTCCGCGGCCCGCCGGATGGTCTCGGCGTGGTCGTCCGCCGGGGGCGGCCTAAAGTCCGGGGGCAGGCCGGCGGCCGTGACCCAGTAGCAGTCTCGCTGCTCCCACGGCGCCGAACTCAGCTCGGCGCCCAAGATCGTGGCGAAGTTTTCGTCGCGTGAGGGTCGCGTATCTGTTACCCGCCAGCCGTACTCCTCTTCGAAGTGGTCAGAGAGGCAGAGAAAGTCGTAGCCCGCCGCGTGGTAGGCGCCCACGACGTCCTCAGGTTCGAGCAGGCCGTCGGACCTGCTGGAGTGGCAGTGAAGGTTGCCGCGAAAGAAGCGACCTTCTCGTCCGTCCTTGAGCATGTCCCGCGCCATCGGCCGACTCCTCTTCGGATCTACCATCCGTCGTTTGCTCGTTTTGGTGCCCGAGCCTCAGATCGCGGCCATCCGGCCGTGGGAACCGCCCGGGGTGCCGGATGGCCGGGCACGCTGCCCTTCACCGACTACCGTGCCGAACATAGGCGATCGCCGGGACCGTCGATCTTCCAAGCCCCCTCCTCGAAGGCCCACCCCTGCCGCGGGGGCGAGAAGGCCGGGGGTCGGACGGCGAGCGACGGAACGAGCGGCGCGCTCTCCCTTCGGACCTTTACCCGGCCGCCTCCGAGCTTTTCTAGGTCGAGGAGCGTAACCTCGAACGGTGGCTCGACGAGCGCCGCGCACGAGACTTGCAGCACAGGCCCCTCGATACGGGTGGCCCGCAGGTGCACGTGCCCGTTGACTACGACGGTCGGCGCCTCCCGCCCGAGCAGCAGCCGCGCTACCTCCTCCAGGTCCTCGAGGTTGTCGCCGTAGACCAGGCCCGCCGACGAGACCTCCCCCGAGAAGGAGATGGCGGGGTAGTGGGTGAACCACGCCACGCACTCGTCGTCCCCCCACTCGGAGACGTGCGGCCTTCCGTCCTGACCTGCGGCGTAGCCCCAACTCCCACTCTCAACGGAGAAGCCAGCAAGTCGTAGGCCCTCCTCGACCGCTTCGCCCTCGGGCGTGAGGAGACGGACGTTGCCCGCCCCGACACGCCGCACAGCGTCGGCGAAGGCGTCCTCCCGCGAGAAGCAGTCGTGGTTGCCTGGTGCGGCCCACACTGCGAGCCCGGTCTCAGCTGCCGTTCTCACCCCCGCCTCAAGCGACTCCTCGTCGCCGGAGTGCGAGAGGTCGCCTAGCAGCACCAGCCCGTCGGCGCCTTCCCGAACGCACCGGCGCAGCGCCAGCCGATAGGCCGTTAGGGTGTCGGCGTTCCCATACTCGACGTGGAAGGCTGGGACCCTCGTGCCGGCGGGGCCGAGGTGCGCGTCCGCCACTATGCCGAGCCTCAACTCGAACTCACCCCCTCGCGACCTGCTACTTACCGACCCCGGCGTGGTAACGCACCGGGCAGCTTGCGCGTTGCGGTGCCATTTTCCTCGAGAGCCCCCGCAAACGCAACTTACTCTCGGGTCGCCTATACCCTTCGTACGCGTGTTCTCGGAAACCGAGAGCTTCCGGTGTTCCCTCACTTCATAAGCATGGCTAATAACCTCTGTTTGCAGAATTCCGTCTTTTGCGCTCGTTGTCCTGGCGTAGGTGTCTGCTCTGTGCCGGGATCGGCGAGGGCAAGAGAACAGTTGCTTAGGGATGGCGTACTTCCTAGATTCGAATCAGGACTAACCGAACCAGGGTCAGTCGTGCTCAAGGATATATCTAGGTGCAAAGCTACCCGGCGCTAGAGACGTTGGTACTCCTCCGCCCGTCTCGCCAAGCTATCAGCTCGGCGAGGGGAGCCAGGTCATATGACGGACCGCTAAAGCCCATCACAAGGTGCGTTATTCCGGCCTTCACGTACTCATCGGCGGCCTCCATCTGCTCGGCACCTCTTACTGTTATAGAACGTTCTATCTCCGCCGGATC
>JALZEL010000245.1 GCA_030862075.1 Actinomycetota bacterium
TCTTGTAGCCCTGCAGGTTGGCGCTCACCCCGCCTTCGAGGTCGAGGCCGAGCTGCGTCGCCTCCGCAACCGGTTGGCGCAAGAAGATGAAGTAGGCGGCCACCCCGATCAGGGCGACCACGAGGCCCAAGATGATGAGGTTGTTGCGGCGGTTGCTCATACCTTCAAGGTGATAATAGCACCTACGGAGCAGGGCCCGAAAGTCGCTCATCTCCCGTCCGACCAGCGTAGCGCGCGATCCAGGCCCTCACAAACTCCCCGTAGAGCCCCTCCAGAATCGCCGCACGAGCCTGCCTGCACAGCTCGTTCACAAAGTGCACGTTGTGCAGCGTCACGAGCCGGTGGGCGAGTAGCTCGTTCTCCCGCACGAGATGCGAGAGGTAAGCCCGGCTGTAGCCCCCCGTGCAAGCCTCACAGGAGCACTCTAAGTCCAAAGGCCGAAGATCGTGCCGGTAGGAGGCGTTTTTGAGGTTTATTCGCCCTTTGCCGGTGAGCGCCGACCCGTGGCGCGCAAGCCGGGTCGGCAGGACGCAATCGAACATGTCCACGCCCAGGGCTATGACCTGCAGGATACCGACCGGATCCCCGATCCCCATGAAGTATCGCGGCCTGTCGGCGGGCAGCTCCGGTGCCGCCAGCGAGAGCATCCGGAGCATCTCCTCCCGCGACTCGCCCACGCTCAAGCCCCCGACTGCGTAGCCGGGGAAGTCGAGCTCGACGGTACGCTCGAGGCTCTCTCTGCGCAGATCCTCGTGCAGCCCGCCCTGCACAATCCCGAACAGCGCCTGGTCCTCGCGAGCATGCGCCTCCTTGCACCGCTTCGCCCACCGGGCCGTGCGCCTTAAAGAGTCGGCGTGATACTCCCGGCTCGCGTTCGCTGGCGGGCACTCGTCGAGCACCATCGTTATGTCCGCCCCAAGTTCCTCCTGCACCCGCGTCGTGAGTTCCGGCGTGAAGTAGTGCGAAGAGCCATCGTAGACCGATGAGAACTCGACCCCCCTCTCGGAGAGCTTGCGCCGGTGCGCGAGCGAGAAGACCTGGTACCCCCCCGAGTCGGTGAGCATCGGACCGTCCCAGCCCGTAAAACCGTGGATCCCGCCCGCTTCCCGGACGACGTCCGCGCCCGGGCGGAGGTACAAGTAGTAGGCGTTCCCGAGCACGATGCTGGCTCCCACTGAGCGCAGGTCGCCAGGGGTTAGGCCCTTGACGGTACCCTTGGTCCCGACCGGCATAAAGGTCGGCGTCGGGACGTCACCGTGCGGGGTGTACAAAGTCCCCGCGCGCGCCTCGCCGTCGCAGGCCTTTATCTCTATAGAAACCGGTGCTCCTATCGCGACCGCCCCGTTCCTAAGAGCAACATCGCGTCCCCGAAGGAGAAGAAGCGGTAGCGCTCCTTTACCGCGACCTCATACGCCTCCCTGACGAGCTCTTTGCCCGCGAACGCCATCACCATCGCGAGCAGGGTCGAGCGTGGCAGGTGAAAGTTCGTCAGAAGGGCGCCCACCGACCGCCAACGGTAGCCCGGTCGGATAAAGAGATCCGACTCTCCCTCTCGTTCTCCCGTCGCCGACCAACTCTCCAAGGTGCGGGCCACCGTGGTCCCGACGGCGACCACGCGCTCCGCGCCGCCGACGACCTGCGCCGTGTCCTCGGGCACGGAGTAGCGCTCGGCGTGCATCCGGTGATCTGCTAACCTCTTGGCCCTTACCGGCGAAAACGTGCCGATCCCGACGTGCAGCGTCACCCGCGCGACCCTGGCTCCCGCCCGCGCTACCCTTTCCAGCACTCTAGGTGTGAAGTGGAACCCGGCGGTCGGGGCGGCGGCGGAGCCCTCGTTTTTGGCGTAGACCGTCTGGTAGGCTGCCTCCGCCTCCGGCGAAGCCTCTATGTACGGTGGAAGCGGCATGCGCCCACGCCTGCGCAGCAACCCCGGCACGTCGGCGCCCGCGATGACCCACCGTCCCTCCTCGAGGGGCTCCACGATGCGCAACTCCTCGCTGCCCACGGCCAGCGTCATCCCGGCCCGCAGACGCTTGCTCGGCCGGGCCATGACCTCCCAGGAGCCATTCCGGTCAACGAGGTGTCGCAAGAACAACAGCTCAGTCTCGCCCCCGCCGGGGCGGCGGACGGAGACGCGAGCCGGGAGGACCTTCGTCTCGTTTAGCACTACCGCGTCGTCAGGTCCCAAGAAGCCTGGCAGGTCGCGGAAGATGTGATGTTCGACGGTTCCCTTGCTCGCGTCCACCACCATCAGGCGCGAGGAGTCGCGAGGGGCAGCGGGTCTTTGGGCGATGAGGTCTTCGGGCAGCCGGTAGTCTAGCTCGCTCGTCAGCATCGGTTCCCCAGCGCTCCTAGCGGCGGAAGAACAGGTTCAAGAGGATAGTGAGTACGACGGAGACCAGGATCATGAGCCCTATCGGCGCGTAGACGGTCAGGTTACCCCGCCGGAAGACGAAATCCCCCGGCAGCCGGTCCAGCCCGAACTTACTCAAAAGGAGGAAGATGCCGCCGAGCACCAGCAGCACTACCGCCCCGCCGATCAGTAGCTTGCCCAGTCCTTCGAGACTCATGGGGATATTCTATGCGCCCACCCGAAGATAGCCAACACCTCGGCTCGTCTCGGTGGCGGTATCTTGCCGGGCGCAGCACCAAAGAAGCAGTATTCGCTATCGGGGAAACGCCAGTGAAAGAGGGGGCTGCACCGAGCCTCAACCGCTGCAACTTTGGTCTTGCTGCTTGTAGCCGTCGGGGGCGCGTCGGCGGACGAGCGCTTGCCATACAGGGAGGCCGCCAGAAGCGGAGGGAGAGGTTTGAAACATCCGGATAGGTCCAAACTGAGGCCCGGCGAGCCCGCAAGAACGGTGCGAAGAAGCCTCATTTTGCCGTTTTGTACCGTCAAAGACATCCCGTCGAGAAGCACTCTAGCTGTTTATGAGACAGTTTCTAAGACCTAAGAACACCTTGCCGCCACTAACCCCCGCAGTGGGGAATCGGCGTCGGTCGGCCAAGGCGGCGCTTCCCAGGGCGCACGCCAGGGGTCGCCAAAGACCGGTAGGCTTCCCCTCGTGGGTCAGGCGGGGACGCTTTTCGGGTGAGCCCCGCCGGTAGCCGATTGGCGGCGGCTACTTGCGCTTTACCGAACCACTTCGAGTTCCGCGAGCAACCCCTTCACATCGAGCGGCGCGGTGACCATCATCAGGTTCCCGTCTTCGTCGTAGGGCCACTCATCGCGCCGGCGGTCCCAATAGAGCTCGACGCCGTTCTGATCCGGGTCGCGCAGGTAAAGCGCCTCGGAGACGCCGTGGTCGGAGGCGCCGTCGATAGGGTACCCGGCGTCCAAGAGCGTCTTCAGCGCCTCCGCCAGTTCACGGCGCTCGGGGTAGAGGATGGCGACGTGGAAGAGGCCCGCTGCTCTTTGGGGTGCGGGCGGGACATCGCGCCCGGCCCAGGTGTTCAGGCCGACGTGGTGATGGTAGCCCCCAGCGGAGAGGAACACAGCGTCCTCGCCGTACCACTGGGTGATCTCGAAGCCCAACAGGTCGCGGTAGAAGCCCAAGGAGCGCTCGATGTTCGCAACCTTCAGATGGACGTGTCCGATGCGGGTCTCGGGGTGTAAGCTACGAGTCAATAGGACCTGCCTTTCTCGCTAAGAGGTTACGAGCCTAGATTCTACTACCGTCCGCGTCCCCACCGGTTCACCAGCAGAACGCCCGCGAGGGCCAGCAGGCCGCCTAGCACGGAGAGGAGCGTCGGGACCTCGCCGAGCCAGATCCAGGCGATCAGGTACGCCAGGACCGGGACCAGGTAGAGGAAGCTGACTGCAACCGACGTGTTCATGCGCGCCATGGCGTAGGCGTAGGTGACGTAGGCGAGCGCGGTCGGGAAGAGGCCGAGGAAGACCAGAACGAGGGTCGTTCCGGCGGGAGCCGCCAGGGCCTGCGAAGCAAGCCCGGGAAGGTAAGGGAGCGTGAAGACCGTGCCCGCCCAGATCGCGTAAGTCGTGAAGGCCAAAGCCCCGTACTTTCTCAGGTACGGTTTCTGAAAGACGAAGTAAACGCTCACGCAGACGGCGGAGAGCAAGATCAGAAAAGCCCCAGGATCCAGGGCAAAGCCCTGCCCCTCGTCCAGCGAGATCAAAGCCGCGCCCGCGAAGCTCACCGCCATCCCGGCCCAGCCTAACGGCCTGAGCCTCTCCTTGAGGAAAGACGTGGCCAAGAGCGCGGTGAAGACGGGGGCGGTGGCTATCAGCACGCCTGCCGCCCCGGCGCTGACGGTGATCTCGCCGTAGTTCAGCGCGACGTGGTAGACGGCGAACGCGAGGAAGCCCGAGAGGAGAGTCGCTGGGAGGTCCTTTGTCTCCGGCAGGCGCAGCCGCTTCGCGAGCGCGTAGAGGACGAGCACTACCGAAGCCACAAGCAAGCGCGCGAGCGCTACCTGCCCCGGTCCGAACGCCTCCAGGCTGGCCCTGATGCCGGCGTAGGCCGAAGCCCAGAAGAACACTGTCGCCCCGAGGGCCAGAAGGACGCGAATATCGAGGCGAGGCTTCACACGCCCATTCTAGGCTAGACTCTCCGGGTTCTACGCGTACGACCCAGATGATGTTATCCTCCGTTGGCGCAGCTCGTCGGCCTAACAGATAGAGGAGAAGAGCCCATGGAGACCACCGATGCCCGTCACAAGAGCCGCACCATCCTCGAAGGGCGAGACAGGGCCCCGGCCCGGTCGTACCTTAAAGGCATGGGGTTTACCGACGAGGACCTCACCAAGCCGGTGGTCGGGGTGGCGCACTCCTGGATCGAGACCATGCCCTGCAACTACAACCATCGGCGCCTGGCCGAGAAGGTGAAGGAGGGCGTCCGGGCGGCCAGCGGCACGCCGATGGAGCTCAACACCATCGCCATCTCTGACGGCATAACGATGGGCACCGAGGGGATGAAGGCCTCGCTCGTGAGCCGGGAGGTTATCGCCGACTCCATAGAGCTCGTCGGACGCGGTCACATGTTCGACGCGGTCGTCTCCATCGTCGGCTGCGACAAGACCATCCCCGGGGCGGCGATGGCCCACGTCCGCCTGGGAGTACCGGGAGTGATCGTCTACAGCGGCTCCATCGCCCCCGGGCGCTTCAAGGGGCGCGACGTCACCATCCAGGAGGTCTTCGAGGCCGTGGGAGCACACGCGAGTGGGAAGATGTCCGACGAGGACTTCGAGGAGCTCGAAACCCACGCCTGCCCTGGTGCGGGGGCCTGTGGGGGGCAGTTCACTGCCAACACGATGGCGATGGTCCTGGAGTTCCTGGGCCTCTCGCCGATGGGCTCGGCGAGCCCCCCAGCCCTCGACTCGCGCAAGGACGAGGTCTGCGCCGAGGCCGGCGAGCTGGTCATGGACCTTTTGCACCGGGGCCTCACCCCCGCCGACATCCTCAAGCGGGAGGCGTTCGAGAATGCCATCGCTGCCGGCGCGGCCTCCGGCGGCTCGACCAACCTGGTCCTGCACCTCCTGGCGATCGCCCGCGAGGCTGGCGTCCCGCTCGACATGGACGACTTCGACCGGGTGAGCAACCGCACCCCTATAATCGCCGACCTCAAGCCCGGCGGGCGCTACACGGCCGTGGGCCTCGACCGCGCGGGCGGCACGAAGCTTCTGGGGAAACGCCTGGTCGAGGCCGACCTCGTGGACGGTGAACAGCTCACCCCTACGGGTCGAACCATCGCCGAGGAGGTCGAGAGCGCCGAAGAGACGCCGGACCAGGACGTGATAGCCCCGGTCGAGAGCCCCCTTCGAGACACCGGAGGGCTCGTGATCTTGAAGGGCAACCTGGCCCCGGAGGCCTGCGTCGTCAAGGTCGCCGGCTACACCCGGCTCTTCCACGAGGGCCCCGCGCGCGTCTTCGACTCCGAGGAGGAAGCGATGGAGGCGGCGACGCACGGGCAGATAAACGAAGGAGACGTCGTGGTGATCCGGTACGAAGGTCCCAAGGGCGGTCCGGGGATGCGCGAGATGCTCGGCGTTACCGCCGCCCTCGTCGGACAGGGCTTGGGCGAATCCGTCGCCCTCCTCACCGACGGCCGATTCTCCGGCGCAACGCGCGGCCTCATGGCCGGCCACGTCTCCCCCGAAGCTGCCCACCGCGGTCCCATAGCGGCTCTAAGAGAAGGCGACACCATAACCTTTGACGTAACGAAGCGTACGCTCTCGGTTCACCTCTCGGACGAAGAGATCGAAGATCGCCTCAAGGACTGGCAAGAACCCATCCCCCGCTACGAGACCGGCGTCTTCGCCAAGTACGCCGCGCTCGTCTCCTCGGCTTCCGAAGGCGCGATCACGCGCCCGACGATCACGCGCCCGAAAGAGTAGGTCCAGGGAACAAAAACCGGGCCGATGTGAGGCGCCGCCCCCATTTGAGCGGCCATCGGCCCGGCCCACGGACGCTAGTCCGTGGCTAGCTGTCGGCCTGCCTGTCCATCGGACTCTTCCCTCCTACTCGAGGTGCAGTGCCAACATCCGCATAGTACCACCTCTGGCAATCCCC
>JALZEL010000224.1 GCA_030862075.1 Actinomycetota bacterium
GAGATCTACGGCTTGCCCGGCGCGACCCTCGCGCTGACCCTTTTCTCCTACCCTTACGTCTTCCTCACGGTGCGGGGCGCCTTGAGGGGCATAGATCCGGTACTCGAGGAGGCCTCTCGGTCTTTGGGGAGCGGGAGCTGGACCACGTTCTTCCGCGTCACGCTCCCGCAGCTGAGGCCGGCGATCGTCGCCGGGGCTCTCCTGGTGGCGCTGTACTCCTTGAGCGACTTCGGAGCCGTCTCGCTGTTGCAGTTCGACTCGTTCTCCCGCGAGATCTACACGCAGTACCGGGCCGCCTTCGACCGGACGCCTGCGGCGATCCTGGGGCTGATGCTCGTGGCCTTAACCGCGACGATCCTCGTGCTCGAGGCCCGCACCCGAGGTAGGGCACGATACGACCACTCCGCCATGCGAGCCTACAACGCGGTCGTCGAGCTCGGGCGCTGGCGGTGGCCTGCGCTGCTTTTCTGCGCCATCGTGGTGCTGCTGGCGCTCGCCTTGCCGATCGGGGTGCTCGTGTTCTGGCTCACTAGGGGGCTCACAGCGGGGGAGCCGTTGCGCCTGCTCTGGGGGGCGGCCTTCAACTCCGTCTACGCCTCGGGGTTCGCCGCGGGCGTCGCGGCATTGGCCGCCTTGCCGGTCGCTATTCTCGCCGTCCGGTTCAAAGGAACGGTAGCGGGCTTCGTCGAGCGACTCACCTACCTGGGGTACGCGCTGCCGGGGATCGTGCTCGCCCTCGCGCTCGTGTTCTTCGGGGCGAACTTCGCGCCGGGGCTGTACGGCACGCTCGTACTCCTCGTGTTCGCTTACGCGGTCCACTTCTTGCCGCAGGCCGTGGGAGCGACGAGAGCGGCGCTGCTGCAGGTACGTCCTAGCCTGGAGGAAGCGGCGCGGAGCTTGGGAAGGAGTCCGGCCGGGGTCGTCGTGACCGTCTCGGCGCCGCTGGCGTCCTCCGGTATCCTCGCCGGCGGCGCGCTCGTCTTCTTGACGACTATGAAGGAGCTGCCCGCGACCTTGCTCCTCGCCCCCCTGGGCTTCGAGACTCTGGCGACCAGCGTCTGGACGGCGACCTCCGAGGCCTTTTTCGCCCGGGGCGCGGCTCCGGCGCTGTTGCTTATCTTGGTCTCGGCGCTGCCCATGTACCTCCTCGTCATCCGGGAGGAAACGAAATGACGGACGGGACGATGCTCCGTCTCTCAGGCGTCACCAAGAGGTTTGGCGCAGTCGAGGCCGTGCGAAGTCTGAACCTCGAACTCGCCAAGGGCAAGATCCTGGCCCTGCTCGGTCCCTCCGGGTGCGGTAAGACCACCACCTTACGGTTGCTGGCGGGCTTCGAAGCCCCGGATTCTGGCGGGGTCGAGATAGACGGCCGCCCGGTCGCCGGGCGTGGCGCGAATGTTCCGCCGGAGAAGCGAAAAGTGGGGATGGTCTTCCAAGACTACGCCCTCTTCCCCCACCTCTCGGTGGCAAAGAACGTCGGCTACGGGCTCAAAGGGCCTTCAGGAGACAAGAAGCAGGACACGCGGGTGTCGGAAGTCTTAAGCCTCGCCCGCCTCGAAGGGCTCGAAGACCGGATGCCCCACGAGCTCTCCGGCGGGCAGCAGCAGCGAGTCGCCCTGGCGCGTGCCCTTGCACCGGAACCTGCCGTGGTCCTCCTCGACGAGCCGTTCAGTAACCTCGACGCAGCATTACGGGCCAAGGTGCGCTCCGAGATGCGCGAGATCCTCAAAACCGCCGGCGCGACCGCCATCTTCGTCACCCACGACCAGGCAGAGGCTTTGAGCTTCGCAGACGAGGTCGCGGTGATGTTCAGGGGGAGCGTCGTCCAGGTCGCCCCACCCGAAGAGCTCTACCACCGCTCCACAACCCGCGAGGTGGCTTCCTTCGTCGGGGAGGCCAACTTCCTCCCCGGAACGGCAGAAGGGGGCCGCATCCTCTGCGAACTCGGAGAGGTTCCCGTCGAGAGCGGCGTAACCGGCGAGGTGGAGGCCATGCTCCGCCCGGAGGTTTTAGATCTCCGGGCGGACCCCGGAGGACAAGCGGTCGTCGTGGGTCGGGAATTCTACGGTCATGACCAGCTCATCAAGCTCCGGCTGAACTCCGGACGCACGATCCTCTCGCGCCTCGGAGCCGGTCCGGGCTTCGAGCCCGGAGAGCGCGTCGCCGTCGAGGTCCGAGGATCTGCGCTCGTCTTCCCCGATCCCTGACGAGCTCCGCCGGTTCTTAGTCCACCTTATTTCGGGAGATCAGAGCAAGCGCTTCAGCACGCAGGGCGGCGTCCTCCTCGAAGACCCCGCGTGCCGCCGAGGTTACCGCGACGCTGCCTACCGCTTCCGCCCCCCTCATCGTCATGCACGTGTGTTCGGCCTCGACGACCACGATAGTGCCCGACGCGCCCAAAGCACCGTACACGGCGTCGGCGACCTGGGCCGTCAGACGCTCCTGGAGCTGGGGCCTCCTGGCGTAACCCTCCACCACGCGCGCGAGCTCCGAAAACCCGACCACCCGGCCGTTCGGCACATACCCCACGTGGGCCTTGCCGGTGAAGGGCAAAAGATGGTGTTCACAAAGGCTCGCCACCGGTAACTTCCGGATAAGGATGAAGTCGCGCGTTCCCTCGTCGAAAGCTCCTTCGAGGTGCCGGGCGGGATCCTCAAAGAGGCCGGAGAAGAGGTGGGCGTAGGCCTCGGCGACGCGCTCGGGGGTCTCGGCGAGACCCTCCCTCTCCGGGTCCTCGCCGATGGCGAGGAGGATCTCGCGCACCGCCCGTGCGATGCCATCCTGATCTAACCCCCGCTTTGCGGGATGCGCCTCTTCCCGCACGCCCCTACCCCCTCACGAAAGCCAGCAGCCCGCGGAGGTCCGGAAGGGTGGCCACGGCTTCCGGGACCTCAAGGCCGCCCTCGCGGTCCACCAGCACGGCGTCGATGCCCATAGCGGCGGCGCCCCGGACGTCCGAGACGGGATCGTTGCCGACGTGCACGACCCGGTCGCGGGCGACGCTGGACATCCTAAGAGCCTCCTCGAAGATGGCTTCCTCGGGTTTCTCGTGGCCGACCGAAGCCGAGGCCACAATGCCGGCGAAGTAGCGCGTCCAGTACAAAGAATCGAGCACGCCTTCGAGCGCCACGTCCCAGTTCGAGACGGCGTAGAGCGGGAGGCCCATGCTTTTTAGCTCCTCCATAACCTCCTCGGACTCCGGGTAGGGCTTGAAGAGGACCCTCCTTTCCAAGGCCTCGGCCAGGACTTCCGCCGGTGCGTCGAGACCCAAACCTCGGGCGGTTTTGCGGGCGTTCTCGCGCCGGAATTCCATCAGCTCCTCCTCAGTCGGGTAGTTGATGTTCTCGTTTATGTGCTTTCGCAAGTTCTCCCAGAGGGGCTCGCGGGCCTGATCCACGGTTAAAGGACCGTCCGTGGTGTAGGGCCTTAGATCCTCCACGTAGCCTTCGACGTCCAGGTCAACCCGGAGGAGCGTCCCGTCGATGTCGAGGAAAACGGCGTCATAGCGCACCCTACCACCCCCTCCCGGCGCG
>JALZEL010000332.1 GCA_030862075.1 Actinomycetota bacterium
GGAGCGCATCCCACTGGTCGCCGTGCGCGAGAAGCTGCGTGCCCTGATCTATGGTTGAGGTAACGGCGAGCCCCAGACCCATCGCCCTTTGGGCGGTGCCGCGCTCTATCTCGACGGCCTTCGAGCGCGTCTTCGTCGAGCGGGGCGACTTCAAGGTCTTCCACGAGCCCTTCTCCGCCTCCTACTACTACTCGGCCGAACGCCGCAGCGACCGCTACGCGGACGAGGAGCCAAAAGAAGAGTACGCTTACGCGGAAGTCCTCGCGCGACTCCTGGCACCAGAGGAGAAGCCGGTCTTTCTCAAGGATATGGCCTACCACGTGGTGGGCCTGATGGACCGGGACTTCGCAGCGAGATTCACGAATACGTTCCTCATCCGCGATCCGAAGTCCGTCCTCGCGTCCCTCTATGAGTTTTGGCCGGACTTCACCTTCGAGGAGGCAGGCTACGAGCAGCTCCACCGCCTGTTCCGGTACGCAACCGAAGAAGGCCAGCGGGCCGTGGTCGTCGACGCCTCCGACATCTCCGAGAATCCTGAAGGTACGGTCTCGGCCTACTGCGAGGCACTGGGCATACCGTTCATGCCGGAGTCTCTCTCCTGGGAGCCACGCAAGGTGCCGGAGTGGGAGATGTGGGGCGAGTGGCACGAGGAGGCGGAGAAGAGCATGGGCATAAAAAAGCAACAGCTCAAATCCGAAACAAGGATTCCGGAAGGCCTGGAAGAGGTCTACGCCCGCTGCCTGCCGTACTACGAAGCCCTACACGCTGAACGCTTGCGCGTCTAGCCATCAGCGTTCAGCCTTTTGAACCCCGGCGGTCGCTGGTATAGCAGTTCGAATGCGAGAAGGAACGCTCTGCTGTTTGGGCAGGGGCGTTTCCGTTCCAACGAGGTCTTGCGGCCTTTCTGGTTTTAGCCGATCGCTGGCGCCTATCCTTGCACTTCGAGGTAGTTGCGCAGGGCTTCGGCCGATAGCTCGACCTCCTGGTCGTCACCCAGCGTGGCGGAGAAGCGGACCCTCGGGGCTGCGGTCAGATGTGGGCGCGGAACGCGGGCCTGGGAAATGTGCCATGCGTTCGTACAATCAGTTGATACATGGTTTCAGAGGATGGGAGCCCCGAGATGAATGATCCTGCCGCGCCCGACGAGCAACCGCCCTACTGGGACAAGTGCGAGAAGATGACCTTCGCCCAGCTCCGTAGGTTCATCCATGACGTCTTGGAGAGACTGTCAGACCCCTCGGTTCCCGACAACGAAGAACTCCCGCGCTCACAGGAAGAACTCTTGGACCTTTGCGACATACTGAAGGCGAAATCAGACGTGCTGAAAGATGACGCACCGATGCCGGAACGCCCTACCTACGCCGGACCTGCGCACCCAGGGTGGTCCTTCACTCCTTCCGACGAACTCGACGCGTTGTATCGCAAACGTGGAGAGGCACAGGACCGCGTGGACTACGCCGCCCAGCACGGCGAGAGCAAAATCTTCATGGAATACATCGAGGATGAACTGGAGAAGGTGGAGCGGGAGATCACTCCGATAGAGAGGAGAGCGGAGCAGGAGCACGCCGATCGTCTCAGGGAGTACCAGGAGGCCCATGAGCCTTACATGCGTCGCATCCGACTCTGGCGGGCAGAGGTAGAGAAAGTAGAGAAGCAACGAGAGGCTGAGGCCAAGCGAGACGAGGCCGTACAACGCGCGTACCGGAAGGTTAAGCGCGCCTCCGGTCCCAAAAGCATGGGCACCCTCCCCTTCGAACTAGCTGCACCGGGCGAGAGGACAGACGACCGCGCCATTTACAGGTACTACCAAGAAGTGATGAGCCGGAAGAGGCTCAGCGGGTTCGACCAGGACCGTCTCGACAAGTTACTCGCCCTCCCCCGGAGCAACTGGGCAAAGGGGAGCGCTGGGTCGGATGGCTACATCGTCTTGATGTTCGACCACACAGAGAAAGTTCTCATGGAGTGCCCGATCCACGATAACGCCATCTACGTGCTCGACTCCGACGAGAAACGTCTTTTGAAGATGAACAAGCAGGAACTCATCGCATCGGACGAGGTCAAGAGGATCTTCCACCGGGGCGACTGGTATGGGAGAGTTAAGCAAGAGCTCGGGATCAGCACCTCTACCGAGCAGTCAGACGAATAGCCGATAGCCCAGCCCGTTTGAACCGGGGTCATCTCAATCCGTCCTCGCCAGTAGTCTGCTCTCAGGCCAGTGCTACATCCACCTCGATCTCGGGTACACCCTCGCCCAGCCGGGCGCGGAACTTCAGGGCCGGAGTGTGTTAGTCGCAGGATATGAGCGTATCGCGCCCACCAGCAAGAAGAGGATGCAATCTCGGCGAGGGAGCGTATCATCTGGGCATCAGCGAGAGGAAGGAGGGGAACGTGGCCGAGGAATTCACCCCCGGCTGAGGGGGACGGTCTGGACCTCGACGTTCTCGTAGGCAAGCTCGTCCTCAAGGAGCACCTTCGTCAAGTACGAGACCGCCTGGTTCTCGTCCCAACCCACGTTGCCGAGCTTGAGCTCCCCGTTCTGGAAACCGCCGCAGCCCGCCACGAGGGTGCCCACCATGAGCACAAGGATCAACGCTATAAGCCTACTACTACTCGCCTTCTAACCTCCCTTGTCTAGCCAACAGCTCGTCGTGCGTAGAGGCTTACGTCTGGCGTTTATGCCAGATCGGCCCTTCTCCTCTCTGCAATGCCTCCTCATTCCCGAGCCCAAAGTCCCCAACAAGCACAACGAAAGCGCCGCCGAAAAGTGGCGGCCTCCCGTCGAGGGAGGCCGCCCGTTGCTCAGTCGATGTATCTAGCGTCTTGCCGGATTATCCGTTCCCATCCACGGGTCGCTCGCGGCTAGGACTACTGCTCGGCCTTCCCGGCATCGACCCAGGGCTGCACGACGTCGCGATTATTATCTATAAAGTTCCTGGCGGCATCTTCCGGGCTGGAGCCCCCCTCGATGTCCCGCTCTATCCCGACCACCTGCTCCTCGTTGAGCCGTATCTGATCCATGAACGCAACCGCATCTGGGTAGTCGTCTCGGAGGTCATTGTTGATGATGGTCGTCACCTCGGAGGGATCGTTCAGCGGGCCCCAAGTGTCCAGGGGATCATCCAGGTACACGAGGTCGTAGTCGTTGTTCATCCTGTGCGGTTTCCAGGCCGGGAAGATGATGGGCTCTTGGTTCGTGTAC
>JALZEL010000341.1 GCA_030862075.1 Actinomycetota bacterium
CTACGAGGTGGCTGTGCTGGCGCTGGTGCTCTTCTTCGGGTATCTGGCGAAGGCTCTTACAAACCTGCGGCGCATCTGGTTCATCCTGATCGTGACCGCTGTCTTGACCGTTGTTTTGTGGTCCATCTTCGGCAGGGGACAGACGCCGCTCTTCCTCTTCGTGGAGCGCGAGGCTTTGCTCTACGGGGTCGCGATCGCGCTGCGCATAGACATAACCGTTATCGCGGGCATGATCTTCCTCTCCACCACCCGCAACGAGGAGGTGGCGATCGGGCTGGTCCGGCTCGGGATACCATACCGGTTCGCCTTCGCGGTCTCCACGGCCCTGAGATTGGTCCCCACGATAGTGACCACGGGCTTCGCCATCAGTGAAGCTCAGCGCGCCCGCGGTCTCGACTTAGAGTCGGGGAACATCATTCAGCGAATCCGGAAGTACGTACCGCTCTTGGTGCCGGTCTTCGTCTCGACCATCCGCTCGACAAACGTGTTCAGCATGGCGCTGGAGTCCAAAGGGTTCGGGGCCAGCTCCAAGCGTACGTTCTTCCTTAAGACCGCTATGGGATGGCGGGACGTCCTGGTACTGGTGGCGTTCGCGACGCTCCTGGCCGGTACCATAACCTTGAGCTTAGCAGGATACGGGGAGCTGGAGGGGTTCAGCCGGTAGAGTAATAGTCGATGAGCTAATAAGGAGGTATGCAGTGAAAGAAGTTTTGACGATGTGGCGGCACACCCAGATGGTGGTGCTGGTTGCTTTGAGCGCCGCGATCTACGCGGCGATCCTGATACCGTTCAAAGGTTTCCCTATCGTTCCGGGGGCCATCGAGATCCGGCCGGCCAACGCGATCCCGTTCGTCGTTGGACTCCTTTTCGGCCCGGCGGGGGCCTGGGGAGCGGCTATAGGCAACCTGATCGGGGACTTCTTCGGTACTTTAACTCTCGGAAGTATCGGCGGTTTCGTGGGAAACTTCTTCCTGGCCCTCTTGCCGTACAAGATGTGGAGTGCGTACTTCCGACGCGGGGAGAACACCGAGACTAACGTGGACTCTGGCAAGAAGCTCGGGGTGTACATCGCTATAGCAGTTCTCGCTTCAGTGGTCTGCGCCACCATAATCTCCTGGTGGGTCGACCTGATAGGGTTCATCCCGTTTACGGCGGCTCTGGTACTCATCGTGTCGAACAACGCCATAATGGGGATTATTCTAGGGCCGATTCTGCTGCTCGCCCTCTACCCACGGATCAAGCGGTTCGGTCTCCTGTGGACGGAGATAATGACGCCCGAAGAGGTCTCGGCGTCGGGGCTCCAGAGGGTGGGCAATATCCTGGTGTGGATAGGAGGCATCGGCGGCGCGGCTGCGGGCTTGGTCATTGGCCTCACGGGCGCGGCACCCGGGGGATTGGGGATAGGGCTCGTCGTCGGACTCTTCCTCGTCCTGACCCTGGTCGGCGCCTTCCTGCTCGGCGGGCGGGAGCAGGTCGAGGCCGCCGAGGAGATGATGGCCGCCGAAGAGAGCGAACCCGAGCGGGCAGGCTAGAAGGAGCGCCATGCAGAGCAGCGAGTCTATCGTCAAAGACTCGGCTCTCGCCCCCGAGGGCCACAAAAAGATAGACTGGGCCGCCCAGCACTCGCCGGTCCTGAACGTCGTCCGGGACAAGTACCTCAAGGACGGAAGCTTCGAGGGCCTGGGCGTGGGCGTTGCCCTCCCGATAGAGGCCAAGACCGCGTACCTCACGGTGGTGCTGGCCGAGGCCGGGGCCGATGTGGCCGTGGCAAGCCCAAGCCCCTACCTCATCCAAGACGACGTGGCGGCGGCCCTGGCAGCGCGGGGAGTCACCGTCTACGCCTCCTCGGAGAGCCCCCCGGAGGAGGCCGACCGGGAGTTAGAAAAGGTGCTCGACCGGACCCTGGGAGACGGCAAGCCCGCCGTCCTCATAGACGACCGGGCGGGGCTCGTGCGCCTCGCGCACACCACACGCCGAACCCTATTGGAAGGGGTGCGTGGTGCCTCTGAGGAGACGACGACCGGGGTGGCGAAGTTTCGGGCGATGGAGCGGGAGGGGGTCTTGGAGTTCCCAGTCATCGTCGCAAACGAGGCCCGGTGCAAGCACCGCTTCGACAACCGCTACGGGACCGGCCAGTCTACCTTGACGGCTATCATGCAGAACACGAACCTGATGGTTGGCGGCAAGCGCGTCGTCGTTTTGGGCTACGGGTGGTGCGGCAAGGGCATCGCCCGCTACGCTGCGGGCCTGGGGGCGAGGGTGACGGTCTGTGAGGTGGACCCGGTGCTGGGGCTCGAGGCGTACGCCGACGGGTTCGACGTACTGCCGGCTTTGGAGGCGGCAGAGATAGGGGAGGTCTTCATCACCGTCACCGGCAGCCGGGACGTGCTAACGGCGGAGCACTTCGAACGGATGCGGGATGGTGCGCTCCTGGCGAACGCCGGCGCGGTGGACGAGGAGATAGACACGACGGGCCTGAGGACGGAGGCCTGGGAAACACGCGAGGTACGTCGCAACGTCGAGGAGTTCACGATGCCGGACGGCCGGAAGTTGTATCTCGTCGGGCACGGCATGGTCGTGAACCTCACGGCGGGGGACGGGCACCCGGTCGAGATCATGGACTTGACGTTCGCCATCCAGGCCCTCTGCGCCCACCACTTGGCGAAAGAGCACGAGAGGCTGGAGCCCACGGTGCACCTGCTCCCGAAAGAGATAGACGACGAGGTAGCTCGCATAAAGCTCAACGCCGTGGGCATGGGGGTGGACGCCCTGACCTCGGAGCAGGAGGAGTTCCTGCTGGGTTGGCGAGATTAGGAGTGCGGGGCCGAGATCCAGGGAGGTGTAGGTGTGACTACAAAGGAGAAAAGCGGATCGAAAACGAACAGCCCCGAGGCTACGGACTTCCTCGGGTTGGACGCCCTACTCACGGACGAGGAGCTTAAGGTACGCGAGGAGGTGCGCTCCTTCGTCCACGAGAAGATCAAGCCGAACATCCGGGAGTGGTGGGAGAAGGCGATCTTTCCGCAGGAGATCGCGCCGGAGATGGGCGAGCGGGGCTTGCTCGGGATGCACCTTAAAGGATACGGGTGCGCCGGGAAGAGCGCCGTCTCCTACGGGCTCGCCTGCTTGGAGCTCGAGGCCGGCGACTCGGGGCTTAGGACCTTCGTCAGCGTGCAGGGATCGCTCGCCATGTCGGCGATCTACAAGTTCGGGAGCGAGGAGCAAAAGGAGGAGTGGCTCCCCAAGATGGCCAAGGGCGAAGCGATAGGGTGCTTCGGCCTCACCGAGCCCGAGGCCGGGAGTGACCCCGCGAGCATGAAGACCTTCGCCCGCAAGGACGGCTCCGGGTGGGTCATAGACGGGGAGAAGCGTTGGATCGGGATGGGAACAATAGCGGACGTGGCCGTGATCTGGGCGCAGACCGACGACGGCATTCGGGGCTTTTTGGTCCCGACGGACGCGCAAGGTTTCTCCGCCAGGGACATACAGCAAAAGCTCTCGATGCGCGCCTCCGTCCAGTGCGACCTCTTCCTTAATGAGGTCCGGCTCCCCGAAGAGGCGATGCTCCCCAAGGCCGAGGGCCTCGGAGGACCGTTCGCGTGCCTCAACGAGGCGCGTTACGGCATTATCTGGGGCTCGATGGGCGCCGCCCGTGACTGCTACGAGGCGGCGCTCGGCTACGCCAAGGAGCGCGAGCAGTTCGGCAAACTCGTCGCTTCCTTCCAGCTTACCCAGCAGAAGCTCGTCGACATGATGCTCGAGATCCAGAAGGGAACTCTGGTCGCCCTACGCATCGGCCGGATGAAGGATGAGGGGACGCTGCGCCCCGAGCACGTCTCCTTCGGCAAGCTCAACAACGTCCGCGAAGCCATAAGGATAGCGCGCGAGGCGCGCACGATCCTAGGTGGCAACGGCATAACCCTCGACTTCCCCGTGATGCGCCACGCCAACAACCTGGAGAGCGTCCTCACGTACGAGGGCACGAGCGAGGTCCACACCCTGATCCTGGGCAAGGCCATAACCGGCACCCAGGCCTTCCGATAGCCATAGCGCGTGAGCGTTGTCTATTCTCCGCCAGGCACCCAACCGTAGTATGGAGTACCTGCGAGGCGTAGACGTGCACGTCCTCGGCGGCGGTAAGACTCGGTAAGGACCGGCGCACGTTCCCGACAAGGAGGATTGCGCGTGGAGATAGCGAACGGTACGTTCTTAATCACCGGCGGAGGCTCGGGTCTGGGGGCGGCAACCGCCCGCCTGCTCGCCGAGTCTGAGGCTAGAGTCCTCGTGGCGGACGTCGACGAAGAGGTGGGGGAGAACACGGCCTCTGGAATAGGCGACGGGGCCCGCTCCGTATACGCCGATGTCACGGACGAAGAGAGCGTACAGAACGCCCTGGACGCGGCCCTCGACGCCTTCGGGAGTTTAAGTGGTGTCGTTAACTGCGCGGGCGTTGGCTCTGCCGAGAGGGTGCTCGGCAGGAACGGGCCACATCCTCTGGATGCGTTTGTTCGGACGGTCCAGATCAACCTCATCGGGACCTTCAACGTGGTCCGGCTCGCGGCGGCTGTAATGGCGCAGAACGAGCCTACTACGGACGGGGAACGTGGGGTGATCGTCAACACGGCCTCGGTGGCGGCGTTCGACGGCCAGATCGGGCAGGTTGCCTACTCGGCTTCGAAGGCCGGCGTGGCCGGCATGACGCTGCCGGTGGCGAGGGAGTTGGCCCAGCACGGGATCCGGGTAATGGCCATCGCCCCGGGCATCTTCGACACGCCGATGCTTGCTGCCCTCCCCGAAGAAGCCCGCGAATCCTTGAGCAAGCAGGTCCCCTTCCCGCCGCGCCTGGGACGGCCGGGGGAGTACGCAGCACTCGTCAAGCACATCATCGAGAACGAGATGCTCAACGGCGAGATAATCCGGCTGGACGGCTCGATGCGCATGGCCGCCAGATAGAGGAAGCTACAGGGGGCGCGACGCAACGCCCACGGCGTCCGCGACGAGCAAGTGCCGGTCGGGGACCTGCCGCCAGCTGGCGTCACCGTCGAAGCGCTCGGAAGCGGCCACTACCGCGTTAGGGAAGGCTTCGCCGCCCTCGACGAGGTAAAGAGAATTTCCCGGTCCCTCCGTGGAGTACCGAGCGAACACCATCGCTCTGCCGTCCGTCACCCCGATATTCAAGGCGGCGTGGACCCCAAGCTTCGTGCAGACGGTCGAGACGTACAGGATGGTCTCGGCGGTCGCCTCAGCCAGAGCGCTGGAATCGCCGGGGCTGACCTTAGCCTCTTGCAGGCGGTCGAGGAGGAGAGCGAAGATCGTCTCGGAGTCCGTCACGCCGAGGAGGCCAGAGTACGAAGCGTCGCTCAAAGAGTCGCGTAGGGGACGCATGGCCGTGGTGCGGAAGCCCTGGATCGCGCCGTTGTGGGCGAAGAGGTAGGGACCGGAGGCGAACGGGGGGACGCCGCTTTCTTCTACGGGGAGGCCCGGGGTAGCGCTCCGAACCGCGGCGAAGACGGTTGAGGAGCGCACTTTGGGCGATATGCTGGCGAAGCTGCTGTCTGCCCAGATCGGGGCTACGGAGCGGTAGACGGCGGGCTCTTCGTCTACCTCCGGGGCATACCAGCCAGTACCGAAGCCGTCTGCGTTCACCACCCCGCTCATCATCTCCTTCGGCGCGTAGCTCTGGACGAGCAACGAATGCTCCGGCTCTAAGACGAGCGAAGAGAGTTGTATCTCCGACTCGCCAAGGTACGCGGTTATGCGGCACATTGCTAACCCTCAGCTTTCAACTTTTTGTTTTGCTGATGGCTGATAACTACTGCGCACAGCGAAAGCCGCAGAAGAGCTGGCGCCTTACGGGGAAATCCCAGTTGCGGAAGGTGTTGCGCACTGCAGACGGACGGGTGGCCCAGGAGCCGCCGCGCAAGACCTTGTAGTCGGGGCCGAAGAAGATCTCGGAATACTCCCTGTACGGGAAGGACTCGAAACCCGGGTAGGCGTAGAAGTCGGAGGCAGTCCACTCCCAGACGTCACCGATCATGCCTAAGATCCCGTACGCGCTCGCCCCCGCAGGATACGCCCCGACCCCCGCCGCTCGAAACGCTAGTTGGTCGAGGTTTGCCCTCTCGGGCGTGGGCGGTTCGTCGCCCCACGGATAAAGCCTCTTGGTGCCCGTCTCTGGGTCCCAAGAGGCCGCCTTCTCCCACTCTTCTTCTGTCGGGAGGCGTTTACCGGCCCACCGGGCGTACGCGTCGGCCTCGTACCACGAGACGTGCACGACCGGCGCCGCGGGGTTCAAAGGCTCGTCGAAACCGAAGCGCTGTGTCCACCAGCTGTGCGGTTTGGGCTGGTACCAGTGCTTTGGCGTGGCTATGCCTTCCTCTTTGATGTATTCCCAACCCCTTTCTTCCCAGAGCTCCTTTTTCTCGTACCCTCCGGCCTCGACGAACTCCACGAAGGCCTCGTTGGTGACGGGGGTTTTGTCTATAAAGAAGTCGGGGAGGTTCACGACGTGCGCTTCGCGTTCGTTGTCCAGGGCCCATGCGCGGTCTTTGGTGCCCATGACAAACTCACCGGCTGGGATGGGGACCATCTCCTCTTCGACCGAGCTGCTCGCCGGCAGTTCGATTTGTGGCTCGGGTTTGTAGCCTTCGCCTTTTTTGAGCTGGAGGGTTTGGAGCATGGTCTCGTTGTGCTGAGCTTCGTGCTGGATGATCATGTTGTAGACGAAGCCGCCTTTGAGGAGTTCGTCATCGCCGTCGAGGTCCGCGTCTTCAAGGGTTTCGAGGACCGCTTTGCGCACGGCGTCCAGGTAGAGGTCCGCGCCTTTGCGGTCGAGCAGGTTGAGGGAGGGGCGCTCTTCGCGTGGGTGTAGCGAGGCGTCGTACATGTCGTAGAGCTCCCGCTTGGAGAGAATCTTGCCGTGCGCCTTTTGCACGAGCCACAGCTCCTCGTAGTTCCCGACGTGGCCGTAGTCCCAGATCAGGGAGCTCATTACGGGATCGTGCTGCCTCACGAGGTCCTCTTCGGAGACATCTTTGAGCAAGAAGCGCGTCCTCTTCCTCCCTTCCTTCAACCCCTCGACGAGGGTGTCCTTGTTCGTTTCGCGCTTTGTATCCATAGCGTAGATGGTAACGCATTCCCCACGACGGGGGCCGCCGTGGAAGGGGCTCCCGATGACCCCCGTTTTGGTGTCATGCTGCCGGTGGTGGGTGAAGAGCCCGGAAGGTTTTGAACGATCGCGGAGGAGGTTGCGGTTCATGCAAGGGGTTAGGGAGAAGAGCCTGGAGGTCAAGAACCTCATCGGGGCGCGCTGGGAGGATGGAGATGGGCGAGAGACCGAGTCGGTCTACGATCCGGCGACGGGCAGGGTCGTCGCCGAGACCCCTTTGAGTACGGCCGAGGATTTGAACCGGGCGGTAAAGAAGGCCCAAGAAGCCTTCCCAGAGTGGGCGGCGGCACCGGTCATGGAGAGGGCGCGTGTGCTCTTCCGCTTCAAGATGCTCCTCGAGGAGCACTTCGAGGAGCTTCGGGACCTCGTTACTTTGGAGAACGGAAAGGACAAAAAGGACGCCGCTGGCGAGGTCAGGCGTGGTATCGAGGTCGTCTAGTTCGCCTGCGGGATGCCGACGCTCATGATGGGCGAGTCGGTGCGCGACGTGGCGCGTGGCATAGATAACGTCTCCCACCGCTATCCCCTCGGGGTGGTGGCAGCCATCACGCCCTTCAACTTTCCGTGCATGGTGCCCCTATGGACGCTCTCCGTAGCGATCGCTGCCGGGAACACGTACATCCTGATGCCCTCGGAGCGCACGCCCCTCTCAGCGGTGCGGCTGGGGAGCTCGTGCAGGAGGCAGGTCTGCCGGACGGGGTCTTCAACATCGTCAACGGGGCCAGGGAAGCGGTGGACGCTATCTTGGAGCACCCCGACATAAAGGCCGTCTCGTTCGCCGGCTCCTCACGCGCTGGCTCTCGGAGTCCGGACCGTCCCCTGCGGTGCACCGTCCTATGGAGTCCGGAGGGTAAGTAGCTGTCGGCTATCAGCCTCTAGCTTCCTCGTTCCTGCTAATCGCTGACGGTTCTTGTTGACCCACATCAGGGCATCCCGTAAGCTTCCCGTAGGGAAAAGAGCTAGAGGAAAAAGGAGGTGTGCATTTATATGCAACGCGCGTTCAAGTCCATAGCAGGTGGTGGGCGTGGATAGGGCCGGCGGGCAGCACGAGGGGGAGACGCAGTCGATTCGGCAGGTAGTCGCGGCGAGCTTTATCGGCACCGCCATAGAGTGGTACGACTTCTTCCTCTACGGGACGGCGGCCGCCCTGGTCTTTGGACAGTTGTTCTTCCCGGTCTCCACCCCGCTCATCAACACCCTGTCGGCCATGGGTACCTTCGCGGTCGGCTTCTTCGCTCGCCCCGTGGGTGGTTTGATCTTCGGCCACTACGGTGACAGGATCGGCCGCAAGACGATGCTGATCATCTCGCTGCTGCTAATGGGGATCGCGACGTTCTTGATCGGCTTGCTACCCACGTACGAGTCGATCGGGATCTGGGCCCCGATACTGCTCGTGGTGTTTCGCATATGCCAGGGCCTCGGCGTCGGTGGAGAGTGGGGTGGCGCTGTACTTTTGGCGGTGGAGCACTCCCCCGAGGGTCGGCGAGGCTTCTACGGGAGCTGGCCCCAGATGGGAGTCCCCGCGGGGCTCCTGCTCGGAAACCTGGCGCTCTTGCCGCTCTCCCTGACTCTCTCCCAGGAAGCGTTCTTCTCCTGGGGCTGGCGCATACCGTTCCTGATCAGCATCATCCTGGTGGGCGTGGGCCTCTTTATTCGGCTGAGGATAATGGAATCGCCGGCGTTCAGGCAGGTGCAGGAGTCTGAGACTGCGGCTGACATGCCGATAATGGACGTTGTGCGCCTATACCCCAAGAACGTCCTCTTGGCTATGGGTATGCGCATCGCCGAGAACGGGATCTTCTACATCCTCACCGTCTTCGTGCTCAGCTACATTACCCAAGT
>JALZEL010000360.1 GCA_030862075.1 Actinomycetota bacterium
CCAACCACGTCATACGCCCCAGTCCATTGGGCGACTGTAATGATGGTCTAATTACCTTGCGTATTCCTTGCCGGTGGCGCCGAACTTCTGAGAATTTTCCTTGTCGGCAACTTGATGAATAGAGGCACCCCTAGGCAGCTGCCTAACTCTAGGCACAAGTACTTACATTCCTTAGTGGGTTAACAGCTCTAAGGTCTAGATGATGCCATCAGGCAAGTGCCGATGCATCGCTTGCAGACCTCCGTGCGCCTAGACAGAGGAGGTGGTGGAGGGCTGCCCCGTTGCCCCCATGCCCGCGAAACCTCGCCGTGGTTGCGCTACATATATCTGTACCCCCACTGGAGGAAAAGTTGGCCGCAAGCATCGGCGTGTGGCATTCTTCTAAGCCTCTACAGGTGTCGTCGCGGCGCTCGCTCGGAGGGAGGAGCTTCGCTGGAGAGCGTTGGCTGGAGCGGGAGGACGGCTAAGGCGTCGCCGGATGGAGGGGGAACAGATGAGTAGACGCCAGCAGGTCGAGCCCACAGACGAGTGGGGCGAACTGAAGCTGCGGTTGGAGTGGCCCGAGCAGGTGGAGTATGAGCTGATCCGCCCGCCGCTCCTATCCGACGTCTCCGTGGCCGAAAGATCCCGCCAGACCGGAACATCGGAGACGACGGTCCACCGCAGGATCACCAGCTTCAAGAGCTACGGGATGCGCGGTCTGTTCGAGCCCGAGGAGGTCGAGGGGCATAGCCAGTTAGACGAGGAGGTCCGCGGACTCATCCTCAGCCTCAAGAGCGAGTACCCTCCTATGCGGGACAACGAGATAGCCACGATCTGTTACGTCCGTTTCGGTGAAAGACCTGATGGCAGGACGGTGAGGCGAGTCATCGAAAGAAACCCCACGGCCATAAGGGTGTTCAGGCGCTTCGAGACCTACCACGAGATAGAGGGCGCTGCCGAGCGTCGGCTTGTCATCGTGACGCTGCACTCCGAGGGCTGGAACGTAAAGAGCATCACAGGATACCTCAAGACTTACCGCTCCACGGTTTACCGGGCTCTGAAGAAGTGGATTGCCGAAGGCATATACGGTCTGGAAGACAAGCCGCGCGGTGGAGCACGAAAAGTGGACCTGCGCGCTATGAACGAGGTGAGGAAGCTCCAGGAGAACCCCGAACTCGGGGAGTTCCGGGTCTCGGTGGCGCTGGCGCAGCTTGGGATCTATCTCAGCCCCCGCACATGCGGGAGAATACTTGCCACAAACCGCCAACTCTACGGTCTGAAAAAGCCCAAAAGAGGAGCCAAAAAAGAGAAGAAAGAGATGCCCTTCCAGTCCACGAGAAGGCACGAGATCTGGAGCGTGGACATCCGCTACATAGACCATAACTTGCCGCCGAGTGAGTTGCCCGAAGGCAGCAAGAAAGTGTATGTGATCTCCGTCTTGGAGAACCATTCAAGGGCTATTCTCGCAAGTGCTCTCTCCACCAGCCAGGACCTCACCGCCTATCTCTCCGTCCTCTACACCGCCGCAAAGCGCTATGGCTCTCCGGAGGTGCTGATCAGCGACGGAGGCGGAGTCTTCAAGGCCAACCAGTCCAAGCTCATCTACCGTGCTCTGGGGATCACCAAGGAGGTGATCGAGCGCCGCAAGCCGTGGCAAAATTTCGTCGAAACGACGTTCAACATTCAGCGTCGGATGGCAGATTATTACTTCGCCAGGGCTGAGAGCTGGGAAGAGCTCGTCGCCGCACATGATGCGTGGGTAGAGAGCTACAACACTCAGGGACATTGGGCGCATCGGGAGAGAAAAGACTTCCGTCGGAGCCCCTCTGAAGTGTTGGGATTTCTCACCGGCGTCCGCCATAGGCCCGAGGATCTCAAGCGTGCTTTCTTCTCGACCCGCTTCACTCGCATCCTGGATGCTTCGGGGTATGCCCGCCTTCAACGCTGGCGCATCTACGCGGAAGAAGGGCTGGTCAAAAGGGAGGTAGCATTGTGGCTGGGGCCGGAGATTCTCACAATGGAGTTCGCTGGGGATACCCTCGCCCGCTATGACGTTGAATACTCTGCGAGTACAAACCGACTGCGGGAGGTGAAGGCTCCCAGGCTCTTCGAGACGATTTACCAGAGGAGCCGGCCGCAACTCAGGCTATTCGAGTTGGACGCGCTCGGGGAGGCCGGATGGCTCAAAGCGCTCAGGCTCAAGGATTACGCTCCCCGCAGTGTCCACGACAGCTCCAACGCTCTGCAGGGCTCCCTGTTCTCTTCTGCGGTAGGGTAGCGAAGAGGGGTAAGAGTGAGGGATACAGTACAGAAAGTGGCAGTAACCGCCTCTCGGAAGCGCGCCCGAGATGCTCTTGCCGATGCTTCTACGACTTGCTCCTTGGAGAACGGGGGGTAGTGTGCTCGTCGTGTGCAGGCTCGGCCTGCTCGACCGGCTCGTCGACGCCGGCAAGTCGGTCGTCGTCATCGAGCACCACCAGGCCGTCATGGCGCACGCCGACTGGATCATCGACCTCGGCCCCGGCGCCGGCCACGACGGCGGCCGGATCGTCTTCGAGGGCACCCCCGCCGACCTCGTCGCCGCCCGTTCCACCCTCACCGGCGAGCACCTCGCGGCCTACGTCGGCGCCTGACCGGGGCCAGTCCTCAGTCGACCTCGATGCGGGTGACCGCCAGCGGATCCGGGGGTGCAGGCATCGCAACGCAGCTGCGGCCGGCGAGATCGCCTATCGACGCGTGAACGTCAGGTGCGTGACACCGCTCGGTGACGAGACGGCCTCGATGTCGTAGCGCTCCTCGATGCCTTCCAGGCCGTCCCAGAGGCGGACGCCGCGGCCGAGCAGGATCGGCACCTGTACGAGGTGGAGGACGTCGATGAGGTCGGCGGCGAGGAAGTCGCGCACAATCGTCGGGCCTCCTCCTATGCGCACGTCGCGGTCACCGGCCGCTTGACGGGCGCGGTCGAGCGCCTCGTGCGGGCTGGCGTCGACGAAGTGGAAGACGGTGCCGCCCTCCATCTCGATCGACGGGCGCGGGTGGTGGGTGAGCACGAAGACGGGCGTGTGGAAGGGCGGGTTCGGCCCCCACCAGCCGCGCCACTCCTCGTCGGTGCCGACGCCGGTCCACGGACCACCCTGCGGCGGACCGAACTTGCCCCGGCCCATGATCTCGGCACCGATGTTGACCGCGTGCCGGTCGGCGAAGACGTGGTCGATACCCATGCTGCCACCGGGCTCGCCGACCATCGAGCGCCAGAATCTGGTGGTGAACATCCACTCGTGCAGACGCTCACCGGCGTGCCCGAACGGGGCGTCGAGCGTGAGGCCGGCGCCGGTGCCGAACCCGTCGAGCGAGATCGAGAAGTTGTGCACGTGAACCTGGGACATGCCTACCTCCTGCACGCAGAGTGGTTGCAACTTGCAACCGACTGCCGTACTAAAGCGAAAGCAGTGGCAGATTGCAAGCGCTTGAGGGGCCACCCACAGGTATGCCTGGAAATGCGTATGGAAGAACACCACCTAGCAAGCAGCGGGCGGCCCGGTAGCGGCTCTCGGCGCACGGCGAAGGCCTGCCAGCCAAGACTATGGCGCTCGGCGACTCGACCTTGAGTCTGGACATAGGACTACCCTCCTTCTCCCCAACTCCTGGCTATCCGGGCCTCAACCTCCACCGGTACGTGTACCTCATCCGTGCTGTTCAGAACGGTGTCCATGCCTTCGATCATCGCCCCTTCCAACCAAGCCTTTGCGTCCGCCGCCTGCTCTGTGTCACAC
>JALZEL010000034.1 GCA_030862075.1 Actinomycetota bacterium
CGGTCGACGGTTCGAGCCACCGCTCGCGCACCTTCTCCGTAGAGGGTCACCACTACGCCCTAGTCCTGATCACGGGCCTTACGCCCGGAACTTCCTACGAGTACTCGGTCTCTTTGGACGGTGCGCTGGTCTGGCCCAAAGAAGACGACCCCTTCCCGCCGCCCATGATCAGGACCATAGAGCCGGACGACGAACTGACCCTGGCCTTCGGCTCCTGCCGCGCCTCGGTCCCGCACCAATTACCTTACACCAAAAAGCGGGGCGTGATCGCGCGCGGGACCCTGGGCGGGTACGAGCGGGACGCTCTATACGCGCTCGCCCTAAGGATGCGCCGCGAGAAGCAGGAATCTTGGCCCGACGTGCTCTTCTTGCTCGGCGACCAGATCTATGCCGACGAGCCCTCCCCGGGCACCCGCGAGTTCATCCGCTCTCGGCGCGAGCCGGACGAGCCGCCCGGGGTAGCCGATTTCGAGGAGTACACCCACCTCTACTGGGACTCCTGGAAGGACCCTACTATCCGCTGGCTACTCTCGACCGTGCCCTCGGCCATGATCTTCGACGACCACGACGTGCACGACGACTGGAACACCTCCGAGGCCTGGGTCCGGCAGATGCGAAAGGAGCCATGGTGGGAGGAGCGCATCGTCAGTGCGTTCATGTCGTACTGGGTCTACCAGCACCTCGGCAACCTCTCCCCACAAGAGCTAACGGAGGACGAACTTTTCGAGAAGGTGCAAAAAGCCGGAGACGCGACCCGTATCCTGCGCGAGTTCGCCTTCGAGGCTGACCGCGACGTCGAGAAGAACCGCTGGAGTTTTCACCGCGACTTCGGCAAGGTCCGACTCATCGTCATGGACTCGAGGGCCGGACGGGTGGTGAAGGAGGAACACCGCTCCATGCTCGGCGGCAAGGAGTGGAGCTGGATCGAGGACAAGGCATCCGGCGACTTCGACCACCTCTTGCTCGGCACCTCGCTCCCGTTCCTCCTGTCGCCCGCCCTACACCACCTCGAAGCCGCAAGCGAAGCCGTCTGCGGGGGCGCCTGGGGCCGTCCGGCGGCGCGGATCGGCGAGCTCATCCGGCAGGGCCTGGACCTTGAACACTGGGGCGCCTTCCAAAGATCCTTCGACGACCTCGCGGAGCTTTTGCGGTCCGTCGGCGCGGGAGAACGTTCGACCGGACGCCCCCCTGCTTCCGTAGTCGTGCTCTCCGGCGACATACACCACGGCTACCTCGCCGAGATCGGGTTTAAGGAGGGGCACGGCGTAGGGAGCTCCATCTACCAATCTGTTTGCTCACCCCTACGCAACCCTTTGGGGCTCCCCGAACGCCTCGCCATGCGGGCGAGCTGGACGAAGCGAGGCGAGCTCGTCGGCAAAACCCTATCCCGTCTGGCCGGCGTCGAAGAACCGGCAGTACGCTGGCGCTTGACACACAAGGAGCCCTGGTTCGAGAACCACGTCTCCACCCTGGAGCTCCGCGGCCGGGAAGCCCTGCTGAAGGTCGAGAAGACCACACCCGAGGACACCGGGGAGCCGCGCCTGCACGAGATCCTCGAACGCCGCCTCGCTTGAGATGCTGATCTACGTACTAGCCGACTATCCGGGAGTGGTGGGCGCCATCGTTGTAGGCTCGGCGACGGCTACGGAAACCCGAAGACGAGCAAGGGACGCTCGGCATACCTTCCAGCACCGCGGTTCGCGTTCGCATCAGCGACGCCGACCGCGAGCGACGGAAGCTTCGAGGTCGCAGAGAGCTGGCCTTCGCGCCGGGGAGTGGCGGCTGGACAGGGGCGAGCGGCAAGGAGGTCCGTTATATGGAGTTGTTCTTGCGGGGCGGCAGCGCGTGAGAGGCCTTCGGCCGTCTGAATTCTGGCGCCTGCCTGGAGATCTCAGCCACCACTTGAACCTCGATAGATAGCAAGGAGGCAGCGTGAGGGTAGTTTCGGCAGAGAGCATGGCGAACCGGCGCGGGCCCGCGGAGTGGTTTACCGGGACCGTGTGGATGGACGCATCGCCCGCGGGTTCGTCCCCGGACGCAGGGGTCTTCCGCGTGCTCTTCGAGCCCGCGGCGAGGACGAACTGGCACGCGCACCCGGAGGGCCAGATCCTCTACGTCGTCACCGGCGAGGGACGCGCCCAAAAAGATGGCGAATCTGTGGTCGAGATCAGGGCCGGCGACGTCGTCTACTTCGCCCCGAACGAGAAGCACTGGCACGGGGCGGGGCTTGACACCTTCATGGTCCACGTGGCGGTGAACCCGGCCGCAGCATCGGACGGCGGCACGGACTGGATGGAGCCGGTCACGGACGAGGAGTACTCGGGTGGCGGTCGATGAACGGTGCGGGGAGCACTTCGTGCGAAGGAGGGCCGCCGTAGCCCCAGTTCCGCGGGAATACCGTTACGTCGCCGGGCTCACGCGAGCCCCGTCAGGTCCTCGCTGAGCCGCCGGAGGGCTTGACGGGCCTCGCGGTCGTAGGCCTGTGCGTCGGCCTGGGCCTCCTGCTCCCCGTCGAAGTACTTGCCAGTTACCCCTTCCAGCTCGGGGGCGGACGCGAGGCGCACCGTCGCGTCGGCGCCCTCTTGCACGGTGCTCATCGCGCTGCCGAACGCCTCGAAGACCATCTTGGTATCCATCAGCGACGCGGGGTGCAGGGCGTTCACGGTCACGCCCGTGCCCGCGAGCTCTTCGGCGAGGTCGAAGGTGAACATCACCTGGGCTAGCTTGCTCTGGCTGTAGGCGCGCATCCCGTCGTAGCCCCGTTCGAGCATCGGGTCGTGGAAGTCGATCGGGCTCTGCCCCGCCGAAGCGACGTTGACGATGCGCGCGGGCCCAGACCGGCGCAAAAGTGGCAGCAGCAGGCGGGTCAGCAAGAAAGGCGCCAAGTAGTTGACGGCGAAGCGTAGCTCGTGTCCGTCCCAGCTAAGGCCGCGCTCCGTGTCGCCGCGACCGCCCGCCCCGATGCCAGCGTTGTTGACCAGCACGTCCAGGCGGTCGTGGCCGGCACTTACTTCCTCGGACAACCGACGTACCTCGTCAAGGGAGGAGAAATCGGCCAGGTAGTAGCGCAAAGCGTCGTTGCCCGTCTCCTCACGGATCTCGCGCACCGCGGTCCCGGCACGCTCCTCGCTACGGC
>JALZEL010000230.1 GCA_030862075.1 Actinomycetota bacterium
TGGGCTATCATGCGTTGGGTGGTGGCCTTCGCCGCCGTGACCCTCGTACATTCCATCCTATACTACATGGCGCCGAGCGCCGATGTGCCCTTCAAATGGATCACTCCCGGTAGCCTGACGGCCACCGGTCTCATCCTGCTCTCCAGCGTGGCGTTGGGCTTCTACGTCGCAGATTTTGGGCGTTACGATCAGCTCTATGGGCCGATCGGGGCGGTCATAGTCCTGATGCTCTGGCTCTACGTCGGGAGTTTCATGATTATTCTCGGAGTGGAGATGAACGCCGTACTAGCCCGCATGGCCGAGGAGCGAAAGGATACCAAGATCATCCAGTCGGATAGCCGTGCCGACAAGCCGAACCCTTAAGAGCGTGTTTTCAGAACCGCTTGGCTGGGAGCTGGTGTCGTAACGGCGAACCGCGGTTGGCCTATCGGGAAGCGAAGGTGCCCAATCGGTGCCCGCAACCTGAGGGGTGGCCGACAGGTTTTGAACCGCGCTCTAAGGGAGAGTACCAATAACATATAAATCGATCCCTTTGCAGGGCTGCGTGTCATCATGTTCACTCACCCTTGACTCAAAAGCTGTAGTCGAAGCTGTAGATTAAGGGAGTGTGGGAGGGTGCACGAGAACAAGAAATGCTTCTATATTCAGGGGCTTTGTGCAGCAAAGTCAGCGTAACTAACTCTGGATCAGTTAGTCCTGGTTCGAATCCAGGTCCGGCAGCTACCTTAAGGACCGTCTGGCTGCTTCCGGTCATAGCGAAGGCGTGCAAGACCACCCAGCAGCCCTAACGGAACGGCGATTAGGGCGGCGACGGCAAAAAGCAGCCCGAAGGAGTGGGCCTCGGCGAGCGGCGCGATGGCGGTGGTTGCGATACCACTGCCCGCGAAGAGCGCAGCGGCGAAAAAGGCGATCACGCTGGCCCTAGCCTCCGGCACTACCTGAGTGGCCCAGGTCTGCAAGGTGGAGTGCATGAAGGCGAAACCGCCGCCGACGAGAATGGCCGCAAGAGCGGTGCCGGGGAGGTGGCGGTCGAGCGCCCCCGCAGCGTATCCCAGAGCCAGCAGCGCGCCGCCGATCAGGATCAAGGCGTAGCGATCGAGTCTGTCGGAGACTCTTTTGAGCACCTGCGTCCAGACTAGTGTAGCGAGCCCGTAGAGCCCGACCGCGAGCCCGGAGATGGCGGCGCTGTATCCTGTGGCTTCCAGCGAGGGAGCGAGGTAGACCAGGAAGCCCAGGATGACGCCGCCTTCGACGAGCGCGAGCAATACCACCAGAACCGCCCAGGGTCGCCTCACGATGAGCCCGACCTGCGCGAGCGGCCCCGCGCCTCCGCCTTCCCTCTCCGGTTCAGGTAGCCGCCGGGCGAGCAAGAGTCCCAACACCCCCGCAGCGAGGACCGGTGCTGCAAACGCGAGTCGCCAGAGCCCCAGGTGGGCCGCGAGTCCCGCTGCCACCGTGGCGAGGGCAATCGCCACCGCGCCCGCGGCCAGCTGGTCCGCCAGAGCCTTCTGCCGGAAGGAGATGGGCACGGTGTCGCCGATGTAGACGAGGGCGGCCGGAATCACCGCCGAGAACAATCCGCCCGCGAGCGCCCGCCCAACGACGAGCACCGGGAGGTTCGGCGCCAATGCCGAGAGGAGTCCGGGTACCACTACGGCAAGCAACGTGAGCTGCATCACCTGCACTCGCCCGAGACGGTCAGAGAGCATCCCCCAGACCGGCTGCATCAGGCCGTAGAGAAGATAGTACAAGCTCGCCACGATCGCGACCTGCGCGAGCGAAACCCTAAGGTCAGCCGCAATGGTCACCAACATCGGCGCCACCGTGAAGCGGTCGAAATTGCTCAGGAAGGCTGCCGCCCGCAGAAGCCGCAAAGTACCCTTAAGATCTGCACTACCATACGCCTCCACCCGCTACCCGCCGCCTCCCACGCCCCGGAGATACCAGCAATACTTCGGAAGGCACAAAGCCAAGTACGCTTCTGCCGGAGCGCTCAAAGTTGGTGCACGGTTAATAGACTGCACAAGGTCACGCCTTTCAGGGTATGGAAGCTTTGGCCCCGAGACAAGGTGCGAACCGTAGTTATTCGTGGAGGCAGTGGTCTAATGGATGGGTCAGTATACGGATAATGTGTCGGCGATCGGTTGCTAGGGACATTGACAAGCTTGCTTTCTGACAGTGGTTTGAAAGTTACCTGGGCGAGCACTAGCAAACAGCGAGAAACACGAGCTCTGCGAATTCGGCTTGAAAGAGCAGTTTTCTGAATAGCGGTGAACAACTACGAATGTGTGGAAACTGACTCTGGACCAGTTAGTCTTGGTTCGATAGGGGCTCGGCAGCTTACAATGAGAAAGAAGGTCTGCTCTCAGGCCTCGAACTCTTTGACATCTAATTCTTGGCAGAGGTGCAGGTCCAGCGACCATGATCACGACTGCGCATCTTCGTCCTACTAACCCGCATACGCTAAGAGTGCCTTTCAAAACCCACTTTTTAAGTTTTCCATGGGCTGAGCCCTTCCTTTATCGATCGGAGTAGCTCTCCTAGCCCTTCTGTAGGCTTTCGTGAGTTTTTCGCATGCATCTATCTTCTACGTATGCAAGCCCCCCTTCTTCTGCTATCCGGCGTGCCTCCGCGTTCTCGATCCCCTCCTGCAACCATAGCGCTTTGGCCTCAGCCCGGACTGCGTCCTCGGCGATCTCGGATGTCTTTTCGGGAGGGAGGAAGACGTCCACCACATCTATCCGCTCGGGAATCTGATCGACGGTGTCGTAAGCACGCTCACCTATCACCTCCTCCTCGGTGGGGTTCACCGGGATGATCCGGTAGCCCTGCTCTTTCAGATAGCTTCCTACCTCGTGGCTGTACTTCTCGGGGTCGTTCGAGAGCCCCACCACCGCAACAGTCTCGGCTTCCTTGACGATGGTCTCGGGATCGGGGTTAGCCATAGTGCCGCCTCCTCCTTAGCGTAGTTTTGTCTAGAAGGTAAGCACCTGGTCGGCCTCCGCGCACAGCTTCGCAACGTCGGGTGGGCCGGCCCATGTGCCGTTTACGACCTTCAGGCTCTCCTCGGAAGCCCCCCGGGCTTCTGCGCACCCCTTTCAGACGTACACGGGAACCTGATGCTCCTTTAGCTTGTCCACCAGCGTGCGTACGGGGGGCACACCCACGCCCTCCATCTGCTGGGCGTTGTCGCCGATGACTAGGTCGGTGCCGTCCCCTGCGAGGACCACCGAGACTTCTTGCCCAAGCTCAAGGGACCCGTTGGCCGCGATATGCAGCGGTACTGAGGCCAAGGTGGGGTCGTTCACTCCCCGGTTAACTATGTACACTATCCCCATCGCTCCTCCTTAGAGCTTCTTCATCCTCCATTCTCATTACATTTGCCACTCTTACCTCATAGGAGATGCTGTGAAACAACCACGCGAACCGCTTTGCGCTAAGGGGATGAGTTGGCTCGGAGAAACCATCCGAAAGCCTTAGACACGCTACGAAGCGCTCACACCAGGTAGTTGAGGCAGATGAGGGTAGCACCCGCTCACAGAGAAGGTTTTGCGAGGCGCTCTAAGTAGCACCGAGGTTAGCCCCTATTTAACACGACGGGGGCCGCGGACCAGTACATAAAACGGATCTACGGTGGCGCCACTGTGGAGAGCCAACCCTGGCGGCGGGGGTGGCGGGGTTTCCTCCTACCCTGCCTGAAAAGCTCTCGCCGCGTTTCCTCCTAGACACGCGAGGTTGGCTACTGGCGAGCAGCGGGGAAGTGCATAGTAAGATACCTGGCTATGGAGGAGACCTACACGACCTCTGAGGTAGCGCGTATCTTGGGTATATCTCCGTCGAGGGTGAGGACCCTTGCGGCCAATGGCGAGCTCGAAGCCGAGCGCGACGAGGCGGGTCACTGGGCCTTCCCGGCGCGCGCGGTGCACGCCCGGATGCCCGGTCGTCCACCGCGAGACACCCCCGACCCCACAGACGAGGTGGCGATGGGAGCCGAGGAAGGGAGGCGCATGGCGGACCAAGGGGGCGGACGGCCAGCTCCAGAGGCCTGGATAGAAAAACAGGTGGTCCTGGGCGTTGGCACCAGCGGTGCCCGGGTGAGCGGCGAGTTGCGCGAGGTCAACGACAGAGGTGTAGTCATACACGTAGGATCCGAGGGGCAGCGCGAGGCTGTGTATGTCTTCTATCCTTGGAGCAACGTGCAGGCGATTCGGATCCCCGACGAAGAGGCGCCGGAGTAGCCCGAGCTGGAAAGGGGCTCCTAACGAACATCCCCGGGACCTTGCCCTGCAATGAAACTAACGCAAACTAACAACAAGGGCACTGAAAGCGGCCCTC
>JALZEL010000407.1 GCA_030862075.1 Actinomycetota bacterium
CCGGCACGCGCTCCGCCGGGAGGTCTCCGATCCAGCGCAAGTTGCTCGAGGAGCGCACGGTGCAGCGCACCTCGTGGCCCGCCTCGACGAAGGCCTCCGCGACGTGGCTACCGACGAACCCCGTTGCGCCGGTGACGAGCACGCGGCCGGCCACTTCGTCCCTAGAGCTCTTTCTGGTAGATCCGGTACGTCTTGTAGAGCTTTGCGCCGGAGGTTTCCATGAAGCGGTTTATTGCCTTGTTGTCCTCGAGCGTCCACGAACCCTCACACCTCTTGTAGCCTTTGGCCATCCCGCGTTTGTAGAGGTCGTGGATCATAACCACCTCCAGGCCCTTGTTGCGGTGCTCTGGCGCTACGCCCAGGATCGGCAACCGTAGCTGGTCCACGGTCCTCTTGCGGTTCAAGAAGTGGAAGATACCGAACGGCAACAGCCGACCGCGCATCCGCTTGAAGACCTGGTTTATGTCGGGCAGGAGGACGGTTACCCCAGCAAGCTCCCCGTTTACCTCGGCGAACGCGACGAGCTCCGGATCGAGGATCATCTTGAACTCCCTGGCAAGATGGTCGAATTCCGCCTCGGTCCACCTCACGAAGCCCCAGTTGTCTTCCCAGGCCCGGTTGTAGAGCTCCTTGACGCGCGAGATCTCCTCGTCCCAACGCTTCATATCGGGCTGGCGGATGGTCGGGTTGTAACGTTTGCGGGCCCGCGCCGCCAGGCGCCCGATCCTTTCGTTCACCTCCCATTCCCGCTCGAAGAGCCAGGCGTAGAGGTCCTTGGCCTTGCGGTAGCCCGTCGCCTCGATGTAGCGCGGGTAGTCGGGCGGGTTGTACGGCATCTCGACGAAGGGGTCTTCGTCGAAGGCGTCGATCAGGAGCCCCGCGCTCTGGTTCATGGAGGGGTTGGCAGGCCCTCGCACCGCGCCGCGGCCCCGCTCCCTCGCCCAGCCCTCCACGTGGGCGAGCAGCGCCCCGGCCGTCGCCTCGTCCTTCGCCTCGAAGAAGCCGAAGAAGATCAGGTTATCGCCGTGGGTCTCGTTGTGGTTGTCGTCGTCGATGGCGGCGACACGCCCGACGACTTCGCCGTCGCGCTCGGCGAGGAAGAGGTCTATCCGCGCGTGCTCGTAGAAAGGGTTCTTCTTTGGGTCGAAACGTTCCCGTTCGGAGATCAAGAGCGGCGGGACCCAGTGCGGATCGTTCCGGTACTTCGCGAACGGGTACTCGATGAAGCGCTTCAGGTCGGCGCGGGATTCGACTACCCGGACCTTTGGGGCCTCCGAGGCCACGCTCCTAACCGATGACGCCCAGGTGCTTGCCGACCCCGGCGAAGACCTCGAGCAGGCGATCTATCTGCTTGGGGCTGTGGTTCGCATTGACGCTGGTGCGGATGAGGCTCTGGCCGGTGGGAACGCCGGGTGGCAGGGCTGGGGTCGTGAAGATTCCCTCCTCCCACAGCGCCTTCCAGAAGAGCACGGTGAGCTCGTCGGGGCCGACCAATACCGGCACTATGGGCGTCTCCGAGCCCAGGGTGTCGAATCCCAATGTGTTCATCCCGTTTCGCAGGCGCGCAACGTTCTCCCACAACTTCTCCCGATGCTCGGGCTCCGTCTCCATGATCTCCAGGGCCTTGAGGGTCGCGGCCACCTGCATAGCTGGGAGCGCCGCCGTAAAGATGAAGGGGCGGGCCGTGTGCTTGATGTAGTTGACCACCACCCTGCTACCGGCCACGAAGCCTCCTACGGAGGCGAACGACTTTGAGAAGGTGCCGATTATGAGGTCCACCTCCCCTTCCAGGCCGAAATGCTCAGGGGTGCCGCGGCCGTTCTTGCCTAAGACTCCTGTGGCGTGCGCATCGTCGACGGCGACTCGCGCCCCATACTTGCGCGCCAGCTCCACGATGCCCGGCAGGTCGGCGATGTGGCCGCTCATCGAGAAGACACCGTCGGTGACGATCATGCGCCCACCCGGCTTGTCCGCGTCTTTGGCGAGCAACCTCTCCAGGTGCTCCAGGTCGTTATGCTTGTACTTGCGCAGGCTTCCGAAGGAGAGCCTCGCCCCGTCGTAGAGTGAGGCGTGGTTCTCGCGGTCGAAGTAGAGTATGTCCTGGCGCCCGGTGAGAGAGCTCAAGACCGCCAGAGCGCCCAGGAAACCGGTACTGAAGGTCAGTATCGCTTCGGCGCCCAGGAAGTCGGCCAGGCGCCTCTCCAGCTCTTCGTGAAGGGAGAGAGTGCCCGTCAGAAAGCGTGAGCCGGTGCAGCTCGTGCCGAAGTCGTCGAATACCGCCTTGGCCGCTTCTTCGAGGCGGGTGTCCTGGGTGAGCCCCAGGTAATCGTTGGAGCCGGTGATGATCATCTCCCGGCCGTCCACCGTAGCGGTGCCGCCATGCTGCGCGCTGATGGGCTGGAAGTAGGGGTATATCCCAATGGTCTTCGCCTCGTCGGCGCGGGCGAGCTCGACGGAACTGAAGGCTTTATCGAAGATGTCGCCGGCGGGGGCTGAATCGCCTTCGGGCTTCTCTGCCGTGGCCCTCCGGATACGGTCGAGGTCTACGTAGTTCGACAAGTCATCCCTCCACGGCGTTCGACGAAAGTTCTACAAAGGAAAGGAGCTTACCCCCAGGGTCGGGAACTTACGCGCCGCGGGAGCAGCGCACGCCCCAAAGCTAACGGGCTTGTCCGCCAACAACCGAACCCGGAGAACCGCACCTGACCAGTGACGAGTTATCCACACATGCGCATGCTACTACCTAAACGCAAGAATTGGAACACATATTAAACGTTCGTTAAGCGCGAGTTGCAATGTTCGGCGGCTTCAGGTCCAGCGCGGGGTGATGACGTCGTCTACTTGCAAGAAGAGGAAGTGGTCGAAGTAGTAGTGGATCAGGAGCGTCGAGAGCACCACCGTGTAGAACGAGAAGTAGTGTTGCTGCTCGGGATCGTCCGCCCACACGCCGCCGAGCAGGAGAGCGCCGCGCACGAGCAGGTAGGCCAGGGCCGCGCCTAAAGTGAACAGGAAGCACATCCAGTAGAGGCTCTTCCCGCTTCTGGAGACCCGCGCCACGTACCGGGAGCCGATGAGGCCCTTCTCGGCGCGCACCCTGTTGAGGTAGAGCACGACCGCGAGGTACTGGAAGGAGTGCCAGACGTTGAGGCCCTGGAAGGCCACGTCGAGGTTCGGCAGGGCCGGCGTGACGAAGAACAGGAGGGCGGCCAAAGACATGTGCAGCGTCTTCGGTATGTGCAAGAGCCCGGCCCGCCACTCCCAGGCCGTCTTGGCGATAAAGGCGATCAAGAAGGCGATAAAGGCGCCCGCCGCGAGCGGTCCGAACCACGGGAGCTTCAGGAACTCCGGGAAGAGGAGCGCCCGTCCGCCCGTCTCGAATCCCTCGCTAGAGAGGTTGTTCCCGAAGATCACGAGCGGCGTGCCGGTGAACTTGAAGGTCGCGATCGGGTAGAGGCTCGTCATGAGGAGCCCGTAGTCGATCACCCTGGAGACGAACTGCCACCGGGCGAGGTTCGGGGCCCTTCCCCGCGGGTCCTTGAAGCGGTAGGAGTCGGCGATGTACGCCGCCTGGTGGATGACGTGCACCGAGGCCCAGAAGAAGAAGATGGTGACGAGCAAGGTGAGGTTGTAGATCGCGAGCGACACGACCAAGACCGGCATGAGCAAAGCCCCCCACGTGTAGCGCCGGTAACGCTCCCTAAAGTGCGGCTCCATAAAGGTCATGGTGTAGGTCGCGAACAGGTGCGGCCCGCCGATAAAGGCCGTGACGATCAGGTCCACGGCGGTGTTCGAGGCCCCGCCCAGCTGGGCGAACAGGTGCGGCACCACCAGGAGCGCGCTCGAGAAGATGATAAAGACGAGGTCGTAACCGGGCGAGACGAGCCACAGGCCTCTCGACGAGACCTTCGACTCAGCGGTGGCGGTCATGCTCGTCAAGAGAACCACCTTCCCAGCCCGGTCAGAGAGGCTCTAGACGACAACGGTGAGGAGCCGCGAAAGCGTGCTACGAGCATCATACCCATCCAGTGCATTTTATTGGCGCCGTGCAGGCCTTTGCAAGGGTTTCTGATTGTGGTAGCGTCGAACCGGTCTTAAGGAACCCTGGGCGCACTCGTTCCTCTGGGGGACGAGTTCTCCGGGGTTGAGCAGCCTCACCTCGTCCCAGTCGAGGTTGGCGAAGACGTTCTGCGAGACA
>JALZEL010000410.1 GCA_030862075.1 Actinomycetota bacterium
CGGACGAGGAGATCTTCTCCCCCGACGAGCTCGCCGAGAGGTTCCGCATCGAGAGGGTCAGCGGCAACCCGGCGGTTTTCGACGAGAAGAAGCTCACCGCGATAAACGCCGTCTACCTCAGGCGCCACAGCCCCGAACAGCTCGCCCTGATCGCCGCCCCCATGCTCGCCGGCTCGGGGGCCGCCGAGCCTGAGGAGCTCCAGCGCGACATGCCACGCCTCACCCGGATCATGGCACTCCTCAAGGACCGCCTGAACCGCACCTCCGAGATCCCCGAAGCAGCAGGCTACTTCTACGGCGGCGAACTCGAGTACGACCGAGGGGAGTTCGAGAAGCAGTTCGGCAAGGAGCTCGTCCGAGAGACCTTTCCGGAGCTTTTGGAGCGCCTCAGGGCCTTGCCGGAGTGGACGGAAGGGGCCATCGAGGAGGCCGTCCGGGGCCTGGCGGCGGAGAAGGAGAAGGGGGCACGGCACCTGATCCACCCTTTGCGCTTCGCCACGACCGGGCGCACTGTCAGCGCCGGCCTCTTCGAGACCCTGGCCTTTCTGGGCCGCGAGCGTACCCTGCTGCGCGTGGAGAAGGCTATAGAGGAGATGCAGCGGCTTTCGAAGCCGGTCAGCTAGTCAGCTGGTCAGCAGAGAACAAAAAGCAGACAAGCTGAAGTGCGGAGGAGCTGAGCAGCCCTTATCTTTGACGAACCGGGGAGCGTCGTTTAAACTCTGTCCTCGCTTACCGGCACGGCCCCATCGTCTAGAGGCCAAGGACATCGCCCTCTCACGGCGAAAACCCGGGTTCGAATCCCGGTGGGGTCACTCCTTTAGAAGCCCTTCGGTACAAACTGAAGGCCATTTCTACGCCTTTTACGCCGGTCCAATTGTCAACATAGACTATGGTAGCCCTATTGCCGAAGGCAACTATCCCCTAGACACAAGTACAGACTAACCCTCTACTTTTGTTAAGCTAAGCAGAGGTATCTAGCCCTTGAGTTGTTCTGTCATCTCCACGACGTTGAAGGTATCCCAGCTCTCAATAATTTTGCCCTCTGACAAACGGAAGATGCCGAACCATGTCACATTGATATGGTTGTCAGTTGGAGGAACGCCCAAGAACTCTCCTTGATGAGTAGCCTAGGTAGTCCAACGCACTGCTATCTTATCCCCTTCGGCAATTACGTCTTGAGCTACGCTTACAGTATCCGGGAAGGCGGTAACCCACTGCTACGGATTGCTTGACATTTTCACGACCGGATAAATCAGGGTGCGAAGAGCTGTGGTCTGTGTAGCTATTCGCCAAAACCTCTTCCACTATGTCGAGATTACCGGTATTGAAGAGGTCTTCGACGAGTTGGCAAACGATAGCCTTGTTATCTTTCGCTGACACTTGCCCTCCGTACAGCCTACGCTGCCAGTGAGCTCTATAGTATTACTAGCCCGTTATCAGTATGTAGTCTGGCCTATATTTAGGATGAGCATAATGTCCCCATAACAACCTGGTGCCCACCCCTCTCCTATAGACGGGCACCAGGCTTTACTTCAGAGGCTTTCTCTATAACGTTGAACAGAGTAGGGTTTCTGAGTCCTTGCAAGAAACCACTAATGGAATTCAGTGCCTGCTCCAGTAAAATTATCTAAGAAGATCGAGACTGTCTAGCAGCAGGGGGAGTGGAAATCATGTGCGGAAGATACACCTTGAGAACACCGGTAGATACTTTGGCGGAGCAGTTCGATCTCGACGAATACCCTTCTTCTTTAACCGCAAGCTACAACATCGCACCGACTCAGGAGGTTGCTACTGTTGTAGAGGAGGACGATAAGCGAAAGTTAGAGATGTTCCACTGGGGCTTGATTCCTTCCTGGGCGAAAGATCCTCAGATCGGCAACCGGATGATCAATGCCAGGGCTGAAACCGTCCACGAGAAGCCCTCCTTCCGTAGTGCCTTCAAAGATCGTCGGTGTTTGATCCTCGCTGACGGATTCTATGAGTGGCAGAAGACTGACAACGGCAAGCAGCCCTTTTATATTCATATGAAGGACGGATCTCCCTTCGCCTTTGCGGGGTTGTGGGAGACTTGGATGAATGGCGAGGAGTTAAGGTCCTGCGCCATCATAACCACGGACGCGAACGACCTGATGAACGAAATCCACCACCGTATGCCTGTGGTTCTCCATCCTGAAAACTACGGGGTGTGGCTAGACCCCGACTTCGACGAGAAGGACCCCCTCAAAGATCTCTTGAAGCCCTTCCCCTCTGAAGAGATGGAGGCGTACATGGTAAGCCGCAGGGTGAATAAGCCCTCGAACAATGAACCCTCCGTCGTGGAACCTGCAGCATAACAACGGTGAGCACATCCAATGGTTTACCTCTGCGATTGCACTTAGCAATCCGTCAAGGCCCACCCCACCTCTGCTAAGGGGATCACCGACACTCAACAGCGTCGCCTTCTCTATGTCAGAAAGGTCGCAGCGAACACTGCTCCGACGCCAGCTCCGACGAGCGCCTGCGGAAGCGTATGCGCCCCCTCTGCCACGCGCGACCAAAGGACGAGCAGGAGGACGAGAACGAAGAGAAGCCCCAACGGGCCGAGGATGAAGAAGCCGGCAGCGGCGGCGTGCCCCGCGACCGCCGAGTGGGCGCTGGTCTTCCAGACGAGGGTCGTGGCGGCGACCGTAGTGCTCGCCAGACCCATCGAGAGCGTCGTCCCCGTGAGAATTTCGGGGGCGCCGAGGAGGGCCAAGGCGACCAGGAGGGCGACAAAGGCCGCAAGGAGGACGAGGGCGGGTACGAGGCGCCGCTGTCTGGTGGAGATCCAGAAATCCTCCACCCGCCCGTGGCGCCTCAGCAGGAAGACGTACCCGGCCACGAAGGCAGCCGCGGCCAGCTCGACGGCCAGAAAGAGAATCGCCCGGGACGCGCTCGCCTCCGAGAACGCCACGAGGGCGTAGAGCGCCGTGAAGACGACGAATGGGTTCAAGACGTTAGCGAGGAGGCGGGCTACGTCGAGGCTGGCTGCATGCTGGTGAGGACCCACGAGGATTAGAATCTAGCATGTGCGATCCTCCCCCACACCCGACGTCTGGTCCTTATGGTACGAGCTCGGGGGGTTGTACGCGGCGGCTGGGGAGGACGCCCGGCGAACGTCCATGCTGGGGTTCGCGGTCGGTACGAGCGTGGCGGCCCTGGTGTTGCTCTCGGCACCCCTTTTCGGTACCGCGTGGGCAGGGCCTCTCGCCCCGGCGATCCCCATCCTTGCTGGCCTACTCGGGGGCGGGGGCTCCTTCCTATGGCGGCGCTTGAGGTTCTTCGAGAGACGGAACGCCCTCAAACGGGCGCTCGCGAAGAAGTGGGAAGACGCCGACCGGCCGACGGCAGGAGGTTTGGGCGCCTACTACGACGCCCAGCTCATCCTGCTGCGCTCCGAGTACGAGTTCGTGAGGAGCCCGGGGACGAAGCGGGCGCTCCATTCGGCCCGGCTCCTCGAGGCTTCCTTCGGGTTCACCCCCGAGGACGGGTTCGAGTGCGGGCCCTTGAACGTCGCCCCGGACGCGCCGGAGATGCGGGCACTGAGGGAGCATTGGGAGGCGCGCCTGGCGGCGAGAAGGGCGCTTGAGGTGTCGCCGCCACCGTTGGGGCTTAGGGAGGATGCTCACTACCGCGTCTTTCCGCGGGAGATGACCGTACGGGCGGAGCTCGCGACGCGTAGCGCGTACCTGAGGGTATCTTGCGGCATGATCCGCGACCGCTACGGCAGAAACCCGCACGAAGAGGCGGCTTCGATCTCGGAGGAGCTCGGGCGCAGGGTGAAGAGGGACCTTAAGGAGTACGCGGCGATCAGCGGGAGACGAGCCCGTTGATTACCACCACAAGGTAGATAAAAGCGACGGCCACGGGGACGAAGCCGACCAGGGCTGCGACGAGGCTCGTAAGAAAAGAGGTGCGGTAGACGTACCGGATCCCGAGCCACATCAACACCATCGCCGCGTAGGTGAAGGCGAAGGCGTTGATTATGGGAACCCAGAACAGGATCATGGCCCCATAAGCGTAGGCGAGCATCCTGTAGACCCCCCGGAAGCTCCCCTCTGGCCCCACGAAGGTGCGCACAGAGAGCAGGTACGGCCCCGCCGCCGCCCCGATTAGGACCGGGGAGAGCACGACGAAGGTCAGGTTCGACGCCACCACGCCCAAGGCGCTCGTGTCCGTCCCGAGCACCGCCGCGGAGATCAGGTTCACCAGTACGCTCAGCACACCAGAAACGGCGCTCACGAGCAGGACGAACAGGGCGGGCTCCCGCAAAGAACCTTCGGTCGCGAAGTTCAGGTAGAAACCTTTGGGGGAGAGAAAGATACCCCGGAGCACCGCCGCCGCGCTCGCGACGAGGCGTTTCGGGTCGAACTCGGGGGACTTAGCGCCACTCACGGGCGGATTATACAGGCCGAGGGATGAGGGCAGGGTCGCGGCGTACCCGCTTTTTTTGCGTATCATCCCCGGATGCGTCTTGCGGAAAAGCCTGCCAAAATTTAGACTAGGCGCACGCAGCAGATATGGTGGAGAGGCGCTGAAGAGATGACCAAACTACACGTGGCGCTCGTGCTGGCGACCGAGGCCGTGGCCCTCGGCTTGCTCTCTTTCGTGCTGCCCTGGTCCCTGGTGCTCCTACTCGTCCCGATCCTGCCGCTCACGCTCGCGGCCGCCCTCCTTCTGCGCTACGTCGTGGGGAGCACGGCTTACCGGGCGCGGCGGCTCTCCCCGGAGGCGATCGTGAAACACCGGGCGCGAGAACCCCGGGCTACCGATACCCCCGAGGAACTCTCGCGCCGGATCGTCGAGCGGGCCGACGAGATACATCGCACCCTCCTCGAGTCGCCCTCCGAGGTCCAGGTCGAGATGTGCGCCTTGGGCTACAGGGCATGCGTGAACGATATGATCACGCTGACCCACCTCGTCAACGAGGAGTACCCGGATGTCGGACCCATCAAGCGTTTGAAACTTCGCGCGGCTCGCCGGCGGGCCACGGATTCGCTCTCCGCGGCGCGGGAGGCAATGCCACCGGGCGCCTTGCGCGCCACCCGCCAAGAGAAGCAGTAGTTATTATCTTCTCCCGATCGGCAAACGCCTGTGGCGCGATACGCAGCCGAGCTTGGACAGAAGCTACCGCTACGCCTTAAAACCTGACACCTAAACCGGCGCTATATCCCGGACCTCGGGCACTTCGCGACGGATCAAGCTCTCTATCGCATAAGAGAAGTCGAGCTGGCTCAAAGGGCATCCTCCGCACGCGCCAAGCATCTCGATGCTGACCTTCCCCGTCTCCTCGTCGCACTCGACGACGCGGGCATCCCCGCCGTCGGCCTGCATCGCCGGGCGCACCTTGTCCAGGGCCTTCTCGACCCGGCGTCTCATGTTCTCCGTCTCGCTCATCGCCCCGATTATATAGGAGTATCCTTCGCGCACACCGGACCGCCGCGAGGCCGGTAGTAGAATGACCGCCGGAATCGCCTCAAGGAGGGACGAGCATGGAAAACAACGCAGAACAAACGCTCCTCGTTATCGGCGCACCCGAGCACGATGCCGCAGCGTATCACCTCACTGGCTTTCTCGCGCCGGACCCCGTGGTGACCTTGCGCGTAAAGGACAAAAAATACCTGGCCGTCTCTTCGATGGAGTACGGCCGGGCCAAGAGGGAGGCGCGGGCGGACGAAGTCCTCTCCTTCGACGAGCTTAGGGTCGTGGAGCTCGCCCGCGAGCTGAAGAGCGGGAGCCGCGCTCTGGCCGCCGCGACCGCCGGCCTCCTCGAAGAGGTCGGGACCACTCACTCTCCGGTCGCCGTGCCGCCATCTTTAGGCGTCATCTACGCCGACGAGCTGCGCGCCCGGGGCCTCGCGGTGACGCCTGACGCGAGGCTCTTCGCCAACCTGCGGCGCGCGAAGACAGAGGAGGAGATCTCTTATATACAGGAGACCCAGAGAGCGGTCGAAGATGCCTGCGCCCACGCCGTCGGGATCCTCGAAGAGTCCGAAGTGGCAGGAGACGGCACGCTCCTCTACGGGGGCGAGACCCTTACCAGCGAGCGGTTGCGCTACGAGATAGACTCCGAACTCCTCCGGCGCGGTTGCGCCGCCGACGGCACCATAGTAGCCGGTGGATTTCAGGCCGCTGACCCCCATGAGAGGGGGCATGGCCCTTTAAAGGCCAAAGAGCCGATAATCCTGGATATTTTTCCCGTAGACAAGGCGAGCCGCTACTATGCCGACATGACCCGCACCTTCGTCAAGGGTGAGCCGAGCGAGGAGCTACAGAAGATGCACGACGCAGTACTCGAGAGCCAGGAGGCGGCGCTCGGTATGATCCAGGCCGGAGTCAACGGCCGCGACGTCCACGAAAAGGTCTCCGACATCCTGCACGAGAGGGGCTACAAGACGTCCAAGCACGACCAGAAGCCGGGCGAGCCGCTCACGGAGGGCTTTATCCACGGCACAGGACACGGGGTGGGCCTGGAGATCCACGAAGCCCCCCGTGTCTCCACGGCTGACGAGGAGCTCGTGCCCGGGGACGTGGTAACGGTGGAGCCCGGCCTCTACGAACCGGGGGTGGGAGGCGTCCGCATCGAGGACCTCGCCGTCGTCACCGAAAGTGGCTGCCGTAACCTTACAGGTTTCCCGAAGGAGTTTCGGGTTTAGGAGCTGGTAGGTAGCAAACCAGAGCTTAGGAGGAGAACCCTGATGGACAGCAAGCCCATAACCGAAGTGATCTCCTTCTCCGAGGAGAAGATGAAGAAGAACAGCCTCTTCGACTCCCCACACCTCTTCTACGACGCCTACTGTCTCCTTTCCGGCCAGAGCCAGAATGTCCACGCCCACGAAGGTTCGGACAAGATCTACTACGTCCTCGAAGGCACGGGGCGTTTCACGATCGGCGACGAAGAACGGGATCTCGGCGAGGGTAACGCCGTCATCGCCCGCGCGGGAGATCCCCACGGCGTCCGCAACGAGACCGGCGAGAACCTCGTCCTCCTCGTCACGATGGCCCCGAAGCCCTCCTGAACCTGTGGCCAGAAACGAGATAGGGCCTCCCTACGTGCTCCTCTTCGAGGAGGCCACGCCGGGCGCGGCGCCGCTCATGATCTCCATAGACGAGCGCGGCGCCCTCCCCCTCTTTGATTCTGCGGCGAAGGCCCAGGCCTTCCTGGGCTCTACGAACTTCGGTCCCGGCTGGAAGCCTGTCGAGGTCTCCGGCGCGGGTCTCCTCGCGGTGCTCGAAACCTGCCGCGATGAGGTCGAATTCGTCGCCCTCAACCCGCCGCCCGCGAGTGCTGGCGGCATGAAGGTGGAGATGGGCAGCCTGGAGGAGCTCATAGACGCCCTCGAGCAGAGCCAGCGGGAGGACGATCTGTTCGGGCTAGACGATATTAGCCAGAACTGACGGCACATAAGATGCTCGGAGCCAGTTCAGCCGCGGCTACCTCGCCTTCGTTAATACCTTAGCTATTCTGGCACCGCTTAGTATCCGACCGCGGCCCCTTCGCCGCGCGGATCCGCCCCTCCCGTGAACCGAACCGGGTTGCCGTTCGAGTCGTACTCAATGGTCAGGCCGTGGGCGTTGCCTATCCCACGCTCGTTGCCGAGCCTGAACTCGTCCACGCTGACGTTGTGGTCCCTGGCCGCCAGCTCGCTGCGGACCGGCTCCGGCACGGTGCTTTCGACCGCGAGTATGTCCGGTTCCACAAAGCTGACGCGCGGGGCAGAGATCGCCTGCTGGATGTCCATGTCGAAGTCTATGTGGTTCATAAGCATCTGTGGCGTCGTCTGCGTGATGGTACGACCGCCGAGGGTTCCCACCGCAACGACGGGCCTCCCGCCGCTCATGACGATGGTCGGGCAGATCCCGACGATCCTGTAGCGGCCGGGGAAGGCATCCAGCGGATTTCCTCTCGGCTCGAATTGGGCAAACGCGATGGAGTCGTTGATCCAGATGCCCGTCCCACGCGGCATCACCCTGCTCCCGAAGAGGTTGCCCAGGGTCTGCGTCGCGCTTACCACGTTCCCCTGACTGTCCGCCACGACGAAGTGTGTCGTGTGTTCCTGGCTGTTGGACGGTCCCTCGTTAGAGAAGCTCGTGGGCGGTTGGAACGGTGTCGCTAGTGAAGGGTTTATGTTTGCGGCTTCGTCGGCCCAAAATTCCTCCGAGAGCAGCGAGCCCAGCGGCGCCGGGTTCACCTCTGGATCTCCGGGATACCTGAGACGCGTCTCGTATGCCCGTTTGGTGACCTCCGCGTATCTGTGCAGGTACTCAGCGCTGTTGTGGCCGGGCGCAGTCACGTCGAACCGGCTCATTACTCCCAGCCGGAGGAGCATGTTCCACGAAGAGATCGGGGGCGACGCCGTAACCACCTCGTAGCCTCGGTAGTCGACGCTGGTGGTGTCCCGCCACTGGGCGCGGGCGTTGCGCAAATCATCTAAGGTCAAGAAGCCGCCATTTTCGCGCATGGTAGCTTCGATGACCCGACCCAACTCGCCTTCATCGACCGCTTCGGAGCCCTGTTCGGCGATCAGACCCAGGGATCTCGCCAGATCCTCCTGCACGAGACGCTCTCCTGCCACTAAAGGCAGCCCGTTGTTCCCGTAGAAGCTCCTCGCGTGCTCGGGGAAGGCGGCGAATTCCCTGTCAACGTAGTGTGCGGTGCGTTCGCCGATGACGAACCCCTCGTCGGCGAGCTCTATGGCGGGGTCGAAGAGGCGCTGCCATTCGAGTTCGCCGTAATCCCTCGACAGGGCTTCCCACACGTCTACCGCACCCAGCGTGGAGGCGGCTTTGGCGCTTCGCCTGTTCTCTACGTAATTCGGCGTCGGGGGATGGAATACGTCCGGGTCCAGGGCCGCGGGCGCCCTGCTGCCAGAATCGAGGACCCGCGTCTCGCCGCTTTGAGCGTCGTAGACGACCACCGCCCCGTAGCCGCCGATGCCAGACATGTACGGCTCGACGACGCCTAAAGAAGCACCGACCGCCACAGCCGCGTCGAACGCATTGCCTCCTTCGGCGAGTACGTCCAGGCCGGCCTGCGTGGCGAGCGGGTGGGCGGAGCTGACCATTCCAGACGCGCCGACGGCGGGGTCGGTCGAGGTGTTCTGGCCGGGTTCCGAGGTGTTGTCGATGGGCATTGTGGTCGAAACTTCCTCCGAGGAAGCGGTCTCTTCGGCGGCACTCCCTACACGGGGAGCGTTATCCGGCGTTACGGGCTGAGCGCCACAAGAGCTCAAGATCCCGACTACCAGCAACACGAAACATATCTTTCTCAAAACACGCTCCCGGGAACACGAGCTTACCGAACCAGCATACGAATAGCACACTCTCCGTGTCGTGTACGCGTTCGTGCCGAGCCATTCTGCTCTGCAACCTGGCGCCGAGATTAGACCCGAAGCGTCGTTGTGCGCCGGGCCGTGCTCTATACGACGTAGTCGTAGGCCAAAGAACCCGTGACGACGATGAGCAAGGCAAAACTTCCATTCTTTGGTTCACTATGTCGAGTCGACATGCTCGACGCGGCCTGAAACCCGGCGGTTACATCAGCAGAATAACGCACCGCTTTCATATAAGCGCGAACACCGTGCGAAGCAGCCCCGTCCCCAACCGACGGAGCGGTGCGAGGGGCGTGAGTACGGCCTTCTCGTTACAGCCCAAAGAAGCGGGCCAGTTTGTTCTTCTCGAAGTACCGCTGATGGTACTCTTCGGCCCGATAGAACTCGGAGGCGGACGTTATCTCGGTGACGATCGGGTCCTTGAACCTGGTCTGCGCCTCCTCCTTTGAGGCGCGCGCGGCGGCCTCCTGCTCTGGGTTATGGAAGAAGATCGCGGACCGATACTGGGTGCCAACGTCCGGTCCCTGGCGATTCGGGGTCGTGGGGTCGTGGTTCTCCCAGAATACCTTGAGGAGCTTCTCGTAAGTGACCTTGGAAGGCTCGTACTCGACCTCTACTACCTCGACGTGACCGGTCATGCCCGAGCAAACGTCCCCGTAGGTCGGGTTCTCGGTGTGCCCCCCGGTGTACCCGACGGCTACATCGATGACGCCCTCTACCTTGCGGAACGCTTCCTCCACGCCCCAGAAACATCCCGCCCCCAAAGTGGCCTTCTCCATCCACCGGCTCCGTTTCATCGCAGAAGACATTACGGATCGAGTGTAGCACGGGCCAGAGGTAGTCCGGCACGTTTTACCCGGCTCCTTTTGCGATGGCCGCTCAGAGCTTCTCGAACCTGGAAGAATCTCAGGTACTTCGGCTCGTAGACCATTTTGAGCCCATATCGAGAAACCCATCTAAAGATATTAGCTCAAAAGCGTTCTCTCCGCAGTCCACTACTGTCGCGCCTCGCGGTCAAGGACGGCGACCGTGTCTCGGTAAAACTTCTCGGCGTTCTCGCGGCTGTCGCCGATGCACACGGTGCCGAGCTTGCCGAACTCGGAGAGCGCACCGATCAGGTGGAACACGACCCCCTGCTGGGCCGCACCGTCGAAGTGAAGGCCTTGTTCTACCGAGATGTCTACCAGGTCGTCGGGGGTGAGTCCCTTGTAGGCCGGGCTCTGGAGGTTGTCCGACGCGTAGTAGTAGCAGGTCTGACCGGTGGGCGTGCAATAGAGACCATTCTCTGGATCATAGGTTCCGTCGGTCAGGAACTGCAATAACAGGTAGGGGTGGGTCGTCCCGCCTTTTCTTAGGTTGATCTCGATGGCTGCGTGCTCCCAGCGCTCCCCGCGCTTGACGGAGATGAAGTCGATGGCGAAACGTCCCAACGTTCCTCGTTGCCTCAGCACTTCGGCCACCCTACGTCCGGCCTCCTTGATGTCCCGGCTATACTCGGCGTCGGCGGGGAATGTGCTGCCCAGAAAGACCTGACCCGAAGGCCCGCCCAGCACCTGGTCGTGGGTCGAGATGATGGATGCCTCGCCCAGGGGGTCTACGCGACACTGCACCGACGGAGAGCGCACCTCCTCGCCCTCCACGAAGCACTCGACTATGCCGCCCATCTCCGTGAATTTGTGGCAGTAGCGCTCCCAAGTCTCGCCGTAGGCCTCGAAGCGTACTCGGCGTGGTAACTCGTACCGGACCCAGCGCCCGAGATCAGCGCCCTCCGGAGCCTCGTCGTAATGAAACATCGCGTTGCCCTCGCCCGAGAAGCCTTCGTTCAGCTTGATCACCGCGCGCCGCACCTCCGGGCGGCGGCGCTTGAGCTCGACGATGGCTTCCACTACGTCTCGTTCGTCGCGCAGGTTCTCGAACCCGTCCGGCATAGGGACCCCCGCCTCCCGAAACACCTCCCGGCTGCCGCTCTTCGAGCCCAGGTAGGCCAGCTCCGGATCGTTCGCATACAGGGGAATGTCCAGCTTCACGGCGAGGCTTCGCTCCAGCGGCGTGCTGTTGAAACAGGTTATGTGGGCCGTATTGGGGTCGGGGATGGCAGACCAAATGCGCTCCACCAGGCGCGGCCGTTCGAGGATCTTCTGCGTCAACGGCACTTTGGAGGCGTCGTGGCAACTCAGGAGCGTCAGCCGCCTGCGGGCGTGGCGGAACGGTACGCCCGGGAGGAGGTGCAGATAGTAGTCGACGATCGGCGCCGCGATCGGCTGGCTCGTAACGAAGACGAGGTGCGTGCGGGGCATGCGCAACAGCATCAGCAAACAGAGCATCCGCTCTTCGTAATGGTGTACACCCGAGATCTTCGCCAACTCCTCCGCATCAAGCGAGAGGCTGGGAACCACCACTATGGTCCGCGGAGCGCGCGGGTACGGGAATACTCGCCGGAAAAGTGGTACCAGCCGCTCCTGGATCCGCTCGAAGCGCTGGAGCTCTTCGGCAGAACCGGGGAGCGCTACACCCGACTCAGATGTCGACGTAGAAGGAAAGTCCACCATCTTTACCCCTTACACCGCGATTATACAGGGGCCCGGGTCGTGCCACCCAGGGTGTTCGGGCGTTATCGGTACTCCGGCTACCTATCCGTCATCTTGCGGGCGTCGAGCAGCTTGTCTAGTTCCTCCTCGGAGAGGCCGGTTTTCTCGCGGGCGACCTCGCGGATGGTCTTGCCACTATTGTAGGCCTCTTTGGAGATCTCGGCTGCCTTGTCGTAGCCGATCTCGGGGGCGAGCGCGGTGGCGAGCATGAGGCCCTTCTCGACGAGCTCGGGGCCGCGCTCGGTGGCCTCCAGCCCCGCGACGCACTGGTCGGCGAGGTTCGAGGCAGCACTGCTGAGGATGTCGATCGACTGCAGGAGGTTGTAGGCGATGACCGGGAGCATGGTATTGAGCTCAAAGTTGCCGCCCT
>JALZEL010000411.1 GCA_030862075.1 Actinomycetota bacterium
CCAGCCCCTTGGTCACCTTAGTCAAGAGAGCCTCCTTTGCCTCGTGCGGGCCAACCTGCTCTGTTCCCGAACCAGCTCTCATCTATTTATAGGTACGCACTGCGTAGCCCAAGGTTGCTCTTTGGAGCATTACGAGCGCGTGGTAAATAGGGCTCTTCGGCGTGTGGTCCAGGAACCTTCACACCAGCAGCCTATGCGCCCCAGCCCACGAAGTGATGTCATACGTCCTCACGCCGATTCTTGCCGTTTCACAAGCTCGGAAAGGCGTGCCGAAGGGCTGATCAAGTCGGAATCGGTAACCACATCTACCACAGCGACGCTATGCGAGGCGAGCGCTTCCTCCAGCACTGACACGAGCTCCTCGGATTTGCGTACTGTATAGCCGACGGCGCCTAAGCTGCGTGCGTACTCAGCGAGGTCTACAGAACCTATCTCTGCACCGGCAGTGCGACCTATCTCCCTAGCTTGATGCATGGCGATAGTGCCGTGCATCCCATTGCGGAAGACAACCACGACGACTGGCGTCTTGTATCGCACCGCTGTCTCTATCTCCTGGCCGGTCATGAGAAATCCGCCGTCACCAGCCATAGCAACGACACACCTGTGCGGGGCGGCCAGCTTCGCCGCGACCGCGGCCGGTACGCCGTAGCCCATCGCGCCACTAGTGGGGGCAACCTGAGTTCGCGGTTGGTTATACCGCCAGTAGCGGTGCACGAAGGCGGAGAAGTTGCCCGCATCGTTGGTTAGTACGGCGTCTTGGGGCAGCACCTGCTGTAGGGCAGCGACAACCTCGGTAGGATCCACCCCATCCGTTGCCCGGCTGCGTGGTATGGAGCTGGCGGTGAGGTAGATCTGGTGCGCTTCGCTCCAGTCTCGCTCTACAAATGATGGTGCCTGTGCGGCGATGGCGTCCAGTGCGGCCCGGGCGTCAGCGACGATTCCGCATTCGACGGGAACGACCGCGCCTATTTCGCTAGGGTCTATATCTATCTGAATGACCGCGCAGCCCGGTCGCGGAAGCGTGTAGCCTTGGGTGGTTACCTCGCTAAGTCGACAACCCACCACGAGTACCAGGTCCGCTTGCTCTAGCGCCTTCAAGCTAGCCGACGGTGTGCCCAAAGTGAGATGTCCAAGGTACTGCGGATGTTCGTTAGGAAAGGTGTCTTGCCTGCGAAACGCTGTATAAGCACCGAGCCCAAACGTTTCTGCGACGGTTATAAGCTCGTTACGTGCATTGTATGTTCCTCCGCCCGAGATCAGTACCGGACTGCGTGCCTTGGCTAGCCGCCGAGCTACCCAGCGGGCCTCCTGGGGCTCGGGAGACGGGCGAGTCGGATGAGGCATAGTGACGCTATCAACCAACCATCTCGGTATATGCTGGCCCAAGAGATCAGAGGGCACGGCAAGCATGACCGGACCTGGGCGGCTAGAGGTTGCGATGCGCAAACCCTTCGCTATGAACTCCGGCAGCCGATCGGCACGGGGCACTGCAGCCGCCCACTTGGTGATCGGGGAGTAAAAGGATACGAGGTCCACCTCCTGGAAGGCTTCCTTTCCCAGAAACGAGGTCTCGACCTGACCTAGCAGGACGAGCATCGGCGTAGAGTCTTGCTGAGCCGTATGCACACCTATGGCCAGGTTCGCGGCTCCTACCCCCCTGGTAGCCATCGCTGCCGCTGGGACGCCTGTAAGCTTGGCGTCGGCTTCGGCCATGAAGGCGGCACTCGACTCGTGCCGAGTCGAGATGAGCGAGATGGTTGGGTGTCGCTCGACGGCGTCCAAGATCTCCAGGAAGCTCTCACCAGGCACCGTGTAGGCGCGCAAGACGCCGGCTTCGTGTAACACCTCGACGACAGCCTCACCCGCCTTCATCGTCCGCCGGTCAGTCATATCGGTTCCCCACTTATGCATTCACCGTGGATCACGTCCCCATAAACTCCTTGAATAAGGACTTCGTGCTAGCGCATGTATAGCACGGTCCTCGCCCCCTCGTCCGCCTCTATAGGCACCTTCTCAATATCTTCTACGACCAAGCGGTCGAGGGTTGCGACATTTGGCCAGTTGATCCTGACTACGTTCTACGCCGGATCGCGGAGGTACATCTGCTCCGCCCCTCAGGCAGCTCGTAGACTTTGGAGAAGTATCCCTCCTTCTCTCTGATGCCGAGCTTCTGCACCCTGATTTTGTTCTCAAAGAACACAACACCTTAGCCCGAGATTTCACGCCCTGCTAACCACCGGTGCGCACGAGGTGCGCTTTGAGCCAGTGGCAGCGGTTTAGAATTTTCTTATATAAAACTAGATAGCCGAGGGGATTCGACCCCCTCACCCTCCGCCGTGCAAAGGCGGAGCCTTTTGTCAGGTTGGTGTCAAAAAGAACCGAGACTCTCTCCCGAGCCCTTTCCTTCGTCAAGTTTTACCTGCAGAATCCAGTATTCTTGTAGTGGGTGATGCTGGAGTCGAACCAGCGACCCCCTCCTTGTAAGTTAGGTCAAAGCTTTCCGGGCAGGTACTGCCCTGTCGGGAAATCTCGCTTATCTAAGCGGTTTGTGCCGTTTCTTGTGCCGTTGCTTTCCTACTCTGTCCTGGTGCGTCCGGCTCCGGTTGCAGCACGGTTGCAGCATCTACTCATGCGAGGAGATACTGTGTCCCGTTCGTCTCTAGCGGATCTCTATTAGTGGGCTTGTGATCCTTGGGTTGCCAAGCCGCGCCTCGAAGACCGTTCCTATGTGAACTCATAAGGTCTTCAAAGGACAACCATAGGCACGCAGATCAGACTTCCGAGGACAGCAAAACACACAGGCGGCAAGGGGATGGACATGTTGGGAGGATTAGCCCGGAAAGGCGCCAAACGCTCCGGCGAGGCGCGCTCGCTGGCCTCGAACCCGCCGTGGAACGGGATCGCCCTGGCAGCGATCCTCTCGCTGTCCGCCGTTCTCAACCTGTACGGCCTGACGAGCGAGGGACACCCGAACAGCTACTACTCCGCTGCCGTCAAGAACATGCTCACGAGTTGGAGCAACTTCTTCTTCGTCTCCTTCGACGCAGGCTTCGTCTCGGTGGACAAGCCCCCATTGGGGCTCTGGATCCAGGCCGTAAGCGCCTGGCTGTTCGGCTTTAGCGCACTGACCCTCGTACTCCCCCAGGCGATTGCCGGCGTGCTCTCGGTGGCGCTGCTATACCACCTGGTGCGCCGCACGTTCGGGCCGATAGCAGGTCTCTTGTCCGCGCTGGCGCTGACCGTTACCCCGATCATTATCGTCACGAGCCGCAACAACACCATGGACATGCTCGTGGTCCTGTTCGTACTGCTGGCGGCGTGGGCCTTTATCGTCGCCACCGAGAGAGGAAGCCTGAGTCTGCTACTGCTGGGCGCGGCCCTGGTGGGTCTCGGCTTCAACACCAAGACGCTGCAGGCGTTCCTGGTCTTGCCCGCCTTCTACCTGCTGTACCTGCTCGCGGCTCG
>JALZEL010000030.1 GCA_030862075.1 Actinomycetota bacterium
GATCACCACCGGCAGGAGCCTGGTGCGCTCGTCGGCCCGCAACCGCCTCAAAACCTCCAGCCCGTCCACCTTGGGCAGCTTCAGGTCCAGCAGCACCACCCGCGGTATATCGCTCACGTCGCGTCCCTCGTAGGCACCCTCCCCGAACAGGTAGTCCAGGGCCTGGGCCCCGTCGCGGGCCACGACGACTCTGTTGAAGACGTTGTTCTTCTTCAAGGCCCTCAGGGTCAACAGCTCGTCGTCCGGGTTGTCCTCGACCAGCAGTATCGTCTTGTCTCTCATGCAACCCTCCGCTTCGCCGGGATCCTGTCGCTCTCCATCGGACCCCCCGTTATCCGCCGTGGTAGTAGAGCCTCCCATGTGCATCCTTCTCCAAAGGCAGGACCTCCGAGCCGCAGGCCGGACACCAGAACAAGTCGTCGGGGCGGAGGCGCATCTCGGGGTGGCCGCACTCGCAAGCGTGGGTACCGATGGCGCCGGGGAGGGCGACTATCTGCCAGATGGTCTTCAGGGCGTCCCCGCTCAAGGCGCGGCTGCACCCCTCGCAGTGGGCTAGGGAAGGGCCACGGGGATGCAGCTCGCCCGACTCGCAGGATGGGCAGATCATGTTGTGCTCGCGGGACATCATTCGGTTCTCCCTTCGCTCTTCCGATGTTGTGCTTAGATCATGACCCAAAAATCCCGGCTCGGCCTCATACAAATGCGGTATTTTTCGGTCGAACGACACAAACCGGGCGCCCCGCTGGCTCGTCTGCAGGCCCGGCAATAAGAAGGCGCCCAACAACCCAAATCCCGTGGGCAGAAGCATCGTGAAAGACTTGATCCTTGCCTCTTTTGGGGCCGAGGGGATCCAAGGGTTTGAAGAGAGGAGGGAGTCGGGCCAAAACCTCTGACTCCCACTTCTTTGGGGAGTTTGCCGCCCGGGCACGTTCGAACGGCTTCGACTACGGTCAACCGATCGTCGGTTACTCGCCCGTTTTTGCCTGCCATCCTCTACTCTAACGGAGTTCGACGATGCCGTGGCGCACGGCGAACACGAGGGCCTGCAGTTGCGAGTGGGCCCCAGTCTTGTTTAGGATGTTGTGGACGTGGGTGCGCTCAGTGTCGAGGCTTATATGTAGGCGCGTGGCAATCTCCTTGTTGCTCAGGCCGTCGGCGAAGCCTTGGAGCACCTCCCTTTCGCGCGGGGTAAGACTTTCGGTGACCGTCTGGGCCTTGCGCTCCTGCTCGCGGGCTTTGCTTGCCAGGCTGAGCAGCTCGACGATCTCCTCCGTCGAGAGCAACGCCTCGCCCGCAACAAGGCGCCGCACCGTGCCGACGATCTCGTCCACGTCGGCGGTTTTGTGCAGGATGCCCGCCGCGCCTGCTTCCACCGCGCGGGCGAAGTCCTTCCGATCGAGGCTACCGCTCAAAACCAGTGCCCTGAAGCCGGGGTTCGCCTCGCGCAGCTCCCCTATCAGCTCCGGGCCCTCCCCGTCGGGGAGGGAGAGGTCCAACACCGCCGCGTCTACCCCGTCTTCGAGTTCGTTTAGCGTTTCGCGCGCTTCGGCCACCGTGCCCGCCTGAGCGACCACCTCGAACTCCGGCTCCCTATCGAACACCAGCGTGAGCGTCTGGCGGAACGCGGTGTGGTCTTCGACGAGCAGGATATGCTGCTCCACTGCTCCCCTTTCGCGGACCGCAGGGTTTCTCATTTCTAGTTAGCGCTTCTACCCATAACGTAGAGCGTTTTAAACCTACGCAAAGGAAATTTTTTGGAGTTCTTTTTCCCTCATTTTCCTCACCGTTGCTCCCCGCTTCGACAGCATCCAGCACAAGGAAGACACCAGCAAGTCCGCGAGAGAGGACTCTTCTATAAAAGGGAAGCTATCGCTCCTCAGACGTTGAGGAGTGACGATGGCTCTCTAGATACTCTTCTAGGTCCTGGCGCTTTATCTTTATGGAGCGGCCTAGCTTCACACTAGGAAGCCCTCCGCTCTTTATCTGCCGGTAGACCCAGCTCTTACCCATGCTTAGCTCCTGACAGACCTCAGGAATCGAGAGTAGCTCCACCCCTGCTCGGGTCGGAAGTCGTTCGAGCGATTGGCCCTCTATAGCCTCTTCGAATTCGACGAGGGCGCTCTCTAAGGTTTCAAGAGCCCTGTGATGGTCTTCTAAGGCTTGCTTGAGCTGTCGCAGTGGTTCTGCAAACGACATAAGTAAAGGTATATCACTAATACGTAGGCTTCGCAGTGCTAAAGGTTTGCGCCCACATAGAGAGAGCGTGGGAGGGTTATGCCCCGCTGCCTGTAAGCCCACTGATTACCCCTATTCACCTAATTGCCGACAAGACGGTGTGTTCTCCGGAGTTCGCTCATCTCACACGCTGAGGCTGAACGTCACTGCTGCCACGGTCAGACTGGCGTAGCGAGAAGCCCATCCACCCAACCGCTACCGCTAGGAGGATGCCCGCTCCCGGGAAGATGAGGAACCCGAACCCTATCACCTCCGGCGATGAGAAGGATGGCGGCGCCACGCGGGAACACCCGCGCCCGCAAGCTGGCGACTGCGAACAGTAGCCACCCGAAGGCGAAGGTAGTGAACGACGCTAAACTGCCCACCTCCAGCGTACCGGTGGGGGGTTGCTCGATCACCTGGGGGCCACTTCCCTGAGGTATGGGAAGGCGAAGGCCTCAAGCCAGAGGTCGCTCGAGAGCAGCATCGTGCCGAGGAACGCTGCTAGGCAGCCGACCAACCCTGGCGGGCTCGCAGCTTCCGACTGGTGAGCGTAAAGTCCAACTAGGCCAAGCAGTAGCAAGAAGAAAGTCAAGAGCTTCAGCACGCTGTTGACCACGACCGGGGCGCTCGGGACAGTTTCGTCGACGAGGAAGCTGACGAGTTGGGTAAACAAGATCACCGTGACAGCGGCCACGGCGACCATCCCACCCAACCGGACGGGGTTAGAAGACGACATAAGCACCCCTTGCTCGGAGACATAAAAAGAGCCGGGGCAATTAGAAGACCCTGGCTCCCCTACCCTTCGACTATAGCAACCGGATGGCCGGTTCGGAAGCCAGAAGGATTTCAACCGTTCGGGTTGCCGGCGCCGGAGTTCTGTGGGAAGGGAAGCGAGACGCGGAAGCGTACCTTCGTGCCCTTTCCGGGCTCGCTCTCTACTTCTAGCTCCCCGCCCAGGGCGTGGGCACGCTCCCGCATCCCCGTGAGCCCTAAACCTGTGTCCTTCCCCGGCTCGAAGCCCCGCCCGTCGTCTTCGACCTCGACCAAGATCTCGTCCCCCGCGTACCCTAAGGTTATCCGGGCGCGCGAAGCGCCCGAGTGCCGCCGGACGTTGACCAGTGCCTCCTGCACGATGCGTAGCAGCTCGATCCCGGTGTCTCTGGCGAGTTCCGCGGGGAAGCCGACCTCCACGGCCAGCTCTAGCGCGCGCTCCGGAGCCATCTGGCGGTTCACCTCCACGAGGGTTTCGAGCGACCGGAGGAAAGATTGGCCCTCGCTGCCGAGACGCAGGTCGTAGACGGCGTTGCGCAGCCCGGCCACCGCCCTCCGGAGGGCCCCTATCTCTCGATCCAACCCGCCGTCCGGCCCCTCGTCGCTGGACCTCAACCGGGCGAGTTGCAAGCTCTGCAGGACGAAAGAGAGGTCTTGCATGGCCTCGTCGTGCAGGTCGCGGGCTATCCGGCGGCGCTCGGCCTCCCGGATCTCGCGCAAGGCCTCCTCGGCCCGCTTGCGTTGGGTTATGTCTTCCACGAAACCCTCGTAGCCCACCACCTCATCCGCGTCGTCGCGGATGGCCCGCGCGTTCGCCGAAGCCCACATCACGCTGCCGTCCTTGCGGTACATCTGCATCTCGAACCCATACACGAAGCCCTCTCCCCGGGTCAGCTGGCCAAACTCTGCCCGGCGTTCGGGGTCCACGTATAGCTGGTCCTCGACGTCGGAGATCGCCGCCAGCAACTCCTCCGGGGACTCGTAGCCGAACATGCGGGCCAGCGCAGGGTTCGCCGTCAGAAACTTTCCGTCCACCGTGGTCTGGAAGATACCCTCCACGGCGTTCTCGAAGATTGAGCGGTACTTCTCCTCGGCACGCCTCTTCTCCCGCCGCACTTCCGCCTCCCCGAGCTCCCGCTCGATGGCGGTGTTAAGCCGGGCCAGGTTGTCCTTCATGACGTAATCTTGCGCGCCGGCCTTCATCGCCGCCACCGCGGCGTCTTCCCCGATCCTGCCGCTCACGATGATGAATGGTGTATCCACGAAGCCTTTGCGCCTGAGCAGCTCCAGCGCCGCCGAGGAGCTGAAGCTCGGCATGGAGTGGTCGGAGATCACGAGCTCCCAATCCCGCCGGTCGAGGGCGGCCTCCATGGTCGCCGCCGTGTCCACCCGCTCGTGGTCCGGCTCGTAGCCGCCGCGCCTGAGCTCCCTCAGCAACAGCAGGGTGTCGTTTTCGGAGTCCTCGACGATCAAGACCCGGAGCGGTGTGCTCATCCGGATTCCCCGCCCGCGAACACGACTACCCCCTTCGGTACCCCACCTTTGCGGACATTCTATGCGCAGCCCCGCACAGGAGCAAATGCCCGCCACGCTCGCAAGCGCATCTGGATGCCGCTCTCCCCTAGGCCGGAGGACAGGGTAAGGGTAGATATATGGTGAAGAAGTTCGTTGCTTTGGTGCGGTGCTGGCGATGATGCGGGTCACCGCGTTTCCGGCCTTCGCCTGGGAGGAGGTCAAGGCCGAAAACAGCGACGTAGCCTTCTATTCGGCCCGGCGCCGCGGACGCGAAACCCGCGGCTCGTCCTCCGACGGCTCCGTAGGGGACCATTTCGTTAAGCATTGCTTAATAATTTTAGGTAAAAATACTGCATTTGCGTGATGGCGGCGGCGGTCCTCTGGGCCATATTCGATGTTATTACGGGTCGGCGCACTAATTACCCCCCTCCTAAAACGCCGACCCACTTCTCGTTCTATGAGAGCAGTTCCCCTTCACAGACGTACTCGGCGGGTCCCATCATGTACACTGGCTCCCCCTCGCCCTCCCACCCTATCTCGACGGAGCCGCCGTCGAGGACCACGCGCACGAGGCTCTCGGCCAGACCTGAGCGCACGGCCGTGACTGCCACGGCGCACGAGCCCGAACCGCTCGCTAGGGTCTCGCCCGCGCCGCGTTCCCAGACCCTCATCCTGACCTCGCGCTCGTTTCGCGGGTAGGCGAACTCCACGTTCGTGCGTTCGAGGAAGAGGGGGTCGTTCTCTATCGGTGGCCCGATCTCTTTGAGGTTCAGCGCCTCCACCTCTGCCTCGCTCTCGAGGAAAGTCACGGCGTGCGGGTTGCCCATCGAGGCCCGCAAGAAGGTGTAGCCTCGGACCTCGACCTCAGAGTCGAACGCCGGCGGTCCCATGTCCACTCGGGAGGAGCCGTCGTCGTAGAGCACGACCTTCTTGATCCCGGCCCCTGTCTCGACGGTTAGAGCTTCGCTCCCAACCAGGCCGCGGTCCTTTGCATAGCGGGCGAGGCAGCGGAGGCCGTTGCCGCACATCTCGGAGGGCGAGCCATCGGAGTTCAGGTAGCCCATCTTCAGGTCCGCGGAATCCGAGGGGGCCGGCACGAGTATCCCGTCCGCTCCAACGCCGAAGTGCCGGTCGCACGCCTTCCTCGCGAGGTCGGTCAGGTTCGTCCCTTCGACCTCGCCGGGGTCGAAGATGATGAAGTCGTTGCCGACGCCGTGCATCTTGGTGAAGCGCATACTTCGCTAACGCCCTTTCCGGCCCTCCAAGTCAACTCCAAGGTACCATCTTTGTGCGCGATAACTCTGAGGCCAAGACTAGTGTACACACTCCGGTAGCGTTCGGCGCACTCGCGCTCCTGTGCAAGCAGAAGCTCCTCTACCTCCTCGGGC
>JALZEL010000069.1 GCA_030862075.1 Actinomycetota bacterium
GTCCGTGCCGGCTCGAGGGCGGCCTGGATGGACTCCCGGCTCGGGTTGGCGATCGGGCCGGGCGGCAGGCCGGCGGTCTTGTAGGTGTTGTAGGGTGACTCGATCTCCAGGTCGTCGAGCGAGAGATCTTCCTTGGGTTCGTCCAAGACGTACTGGAGCGCGGCGTCCATCTGCAGGGGCATGTCCGCGCGGATGCGATTGTAGATCACGCTGGCCACCAATGGTCGCTCCTCGTCGTTGGCGGCCTCTTTCTCGACGAGGGACGCCACCGTGACGAGCTCGTACTCGGTGAGGTTCAGGCGGTCCTGAGCCCCTTCGAAGTCGAGACCCCTCGTCTCTATGAGGTACTGATTGAGGAGCCGATCGACGATCTGGGAAGCGTCGGCGTCCTGCTCGAACTCGTACTTCTTGGGGAAGAGGAACCCCTCGGTGGTCTCGACCGCCGGGTCTTCGAGGAAGGCGTACCCGTAGTCGGTCTCTTCGGCCGCCGCCTCGAACTCCTCGGCGGAGATGCCGACCCCTTCTTCTACCGCCCGCGCGGTCTGCTCCAGCGAAAGGCCCTCGGGGATGGCCACTTGCAGCTTCGAGACCGAGTCGCCGCTGGAGAGGGCTACCAGGATCTCGTCGCCGTCCTCGCCCGGCGTGAACTGGTACTCGCCAGGCTTTATGTCCGTGCCTTCGGTGCGGGCGTTTAGCTTAAAGAAGGTGGAGCTCTTTATAACGCCGGCCTCATCGAGCTTGTCGGCGACGTCGTCCAAAGTATCCCCCTTCTCGACCACGACCGTCACGGGCCCGTCCTCCTCGCCGCTGCCGAACGCCGCGCTCACGAGCAGGTATCCTCCGTAGAGGACGCATACGAGCAAGAGTGCCAGCACCACTGAAGGCCCGACCGGGGAGTTGCGCCTGCGACGCCGTTTCTTCTGCCCAGGGCGTCGTCTCCTCGGGGACGGGCCGGAAGAACGCACGGCGTCGAGGCGCACGTCGAGCTCCTCCCAGTTGCGCCTACGTGCCTCGTTGTGCCGACCCAAGAGCCCCCCTCCGGTCCAGATATTCCTGCAACATGCCGGCGGCCGCCAGGTGGTCCACTCGCTCCCTCTTTCCCCCCTTGCGCCGTCCCTTCCGCTCTCTGGAGTGGGCCAGGCGGGTGGTGAAGCGCTCGTCCCACTCTACAAAGCGCATGGTGGGGAACGTGCTTTTCAGCGTATCTAGTTTAGCCAAAACCCACTTCGCCTGAAAGCCGACCTCTCCCCCGAGCGTCTTCGGCACCCCGATCACGACCTCGGCCACGGCCTCCTCCGTAAAGAGTTCACGCAGGCGATCCTCGAGCCGGCCCGAGGGCATCACCTCCAAGGGGCGGGCGAGGGTGCCGCCGGGGTCGGAGATCGCAACCCCGCTGTAAGCCTCGCCGAGGTCCAAAGCGACTACCCTTCCGGGGGATCTCCTTGAACTCAGGGCTAGCTCTCTGCGGGGCTTGCAAGCCTCTGGCCCAGGATGTCCCTCGCTTTGTCGAGGGCCCGCGGGATGGCTTCTACCTCCCCGCCACCGGCCTGAGCCATGGTGGGCCCACCGCCACCGCCGCCGCCGAGGATATCGGAGACTTCTTTGACGATCTCCCCGGCCCCGACCCTGCGGGAGACCTCCGGGTGCAGGTTGGCGACGAGGACCGCCTTGTTCCCCAAGGCCGCGGCGAGCACCACGGCCGATGGTCCCGAGAGGCGGTTCTTTACGTCGTCGGAGATCTGGCGGAGGCCTTTCACGTCCGCCGCCACGACCCGGCCAGTCACGACCTTCATCCCGTCTAAGTTGTCGGCGCCCTCGACGAGGGAACCTACTTCTTCGAGGCCCTTCTTGAGTGTTTCTTCTCTGGCGGCCTCGTGTGCCTCGCGGGCCTCTTCCCGCAACCCGACGACGGCTTCGGGGAGCCGTTCTACGGGCACGTGCAAGGAGTCTGCTACCTCCTCTGCTCTTTCGGTGACGCCGATTAGGTAGTAGAGCGCCTCGCGGCCCGTGAGGACCTCGATGCGGTAGAGGTCGGCGCCGTGCTTTCGGTTCGAGGTTATCTTGAACGCCCCGACCTCCGCAGTGCCCCGCACGTGGGTACCGCCGCAGAGCTCGCGCGAGAAGCCGTCTATCTCAACGACGCGCACGAGGTCGCCGTACCTCTCCCCGAAGAGCATTATCGCCCCGAGGTTGCGGGCCTCTTCGAGGGTGGTCGTGTAGTAACGAACGGGCTGATTCTCGGTGATCTTGAGTAGGCACTGCTCCTGTATGCGCCGAAGGGCAGCTTCTTCTACCTTGCCGCTGTAGCGGTAGTCAAAGCGCAACCGGTCGGGCCCTACGTAGCTTCCCGCCTGGACAACATCCTTGCCTAAGACAGCCCGTAAAGCCCAATGCAAGATATGCGTGGCGGTGTGGTTCGCCTCGACCTGCTGGCGTCGCACCCGGTTTATGGAGGCGGTCACCCGGTCGCCGACTTGAACGGCGCCGTGCTGGGCCCTGGCACGTATGACTTGGTAGTCGCCCGCCGGGACCACGTCGAAGACCTCGAGTTGTCCGGACTCGGAAGAGATCCAACCCTCGTCCGCCACCTGCCCGCCACCCGTAGCATAGAACGGGTTCTCCTCCAGCACCAAGTTTAGCTCCCCGTCGGCTCCTGAAGCTTCCTCGACGGCGAGGATTCTGGTCTCGACCTGCTCCCGCTCGTAGCCGACGAAGCGGCTCTTCATGTCCTTATCGCGGAACGCCGCTACGAGCCTCTCGTGGCCTGGTGCAGCCTCGCGTGCCCGCTCGCGCTGCCGGCGCATCGCCTCCGCGAACCCCGCCTCGTCCAGAGAGATGCCCCTCTCCGACAAAACCTCCCTCGTGACCTCGACCGGGAAGCCGTAGGTGTCGTGCAACGTGAACGCCACGTCGCCCGGGAAGTTACCCCCTGAGAGACCTGCTATCTCCGCCTCCAAAAGCCTCATGCCGGAGTCGTAGATCTCTACGAAGCGTCTGGCCTCCGCCGTGACAACGCGCCGGATGTCCTCCCGTGCCTCCTTCAGCGCCGCGTAGAAGTCGCCCATGTAATCCACGACCACCTCCTCCAGCTCCGCCAGCTGCTCTGGGCCCATGCCGAGGCGTGCGTATGCTTGAAGCGCCGCTCGGCGTATTATGCGTCTAAGAACATACTCGCGCCGCTGATTGCCGGGCCTCACGCCATCGGCGATGAGGAACGCCATACCCCTGGCGTGGTCGGCGAGGATGTACAGGGCTCTGTCGGTAACCTCTGAGTCTCCCAGCCTAACTTCGGTGTACTCCTTCACCTGCGCGAAGATCGGTGCGTAGAGATCGGTCTCGTAGACAGAGCGGACGTTCTGTACGACGGCAGTGGTGCGTTCTAGTCCCATTCCGGTATCGATACCGGTCCTGGACAAAGGTTTGAGTGTGCCGTCTTTTAGCTGCTCGTACTGGTTAAAGACGAGGTTCCAGATCTCGATAAAACGTGGATCCCCCTCTTCCCCTCCGGGGCCGTACTTGGGGTCCTCAGCGGGATCTCCTTTAGAGAGCTCCTCACCGTAGTCGAAGTAGACCTCAGAGCAGGGGCCGCAGGGCCCCGTGTCGCCGGGTGGTCCCCACCAGTTCTCACTCTTTGGGAGCCCGAAGATCCGCCCTTCGGGGACGCCCACGCGCATCCAGTGCTCCTTGGCTTCGAGGTCCACTGGTGCGTCCTCGTCACCTTCGAAGATCGTAATCCAGAGCCGGTCGGGCGGCAGTTCGAGCTCCTCGGTCAGGAACTCCCAGGCCCACTCGACAGCCTCTTTTTTGAAGTAGTCGCCGAAGGAGAAGTTGCCGAGCATCTCGAAGAAGGTGAGGTGAGTCGAGTCTCCTACCTCTTCGAGGTCAGGGGTCCTAAAGCACTTCTGGACACTCGCGGCACGGGGACTTGGAGGGCGTTCCTGGCCGGTGAAGTAGGTGATGAACTGCTGCATACCGGCGGTGGTGAGGAGGACAGTGGGATCGTCGTGTGGGATCAGGGACGAGCTCGGGTAGAGTTGGTGGCCCCTCTCTACGAAAAAGTCGAGGTAACGCTGGCGGATCTCGTGGCTCTGCATGAGGGCATTTTACTTTTTCAGGCCTTGTTTTCCAGCTCAGCTCGCGGCTCGCCCATCTCACCGAGCTGGCGCCGCAAGTCCTCGACGGCGCGTCTCAGGAGCCGGGAGACGTGCATCTGGCTGACGCCGATGATCTCGGCGATCTCGGTCTGGGTCTTGCCCTCGTTGAAGCGCAGGTTGAGGATCTGCTGCTGCTGGTCTTTGAGATTCTCCATCGCTTCTTGCAGCAGGATCTTGTCTTCCAGGCCCTCCAGCGGGGAGTTCTCGTCGGCCTGCAAGTCCATCATGGAGTCGCCTTCTTTGTCGTCCGGGCTCACGGGCGCGTCGAGGCTCGCGGTGTTGTAGGCGCGGCCCAACGTCAGGGCTTCGGCAACGCTCTCTACGTCCGAGCTCAGGGTCTCCGCGAGTTCCTCCAGGGTCGGCGAGTAGCCGGTCTTTACGGTGCCGTCGCGGATGGCTTCTTTGGCGGACTGCCTCAGCTCCTGCAATCCGCGGGGGACGCGCACGGCCCAGCCCTTGTCGCGGAAGTAGCGCTTGATCTCGCCCAAGACGTTCGGCGTCGCGTAGGTGGAGAACTCGATGTTGCGATCCACATCGAAGCGGTCGACGGCTTTTATGAGACCGACGGAGCCGACCTGCACGAGATCCTCGACCGGCTCGCCACGACCGGCGAACTTACGAGCGAGGAACTCGACGAGCGGGAGCTGCTCCTGGATGGCCTGCTCGCGCGCCTTCTGGTCGCCGTGCTTGTGGTAGCGGATCAGGAGCCGCCTGGTGCGCGCCTTGTCGGGTCGTCGGTAGCGCCTAGTGGTCACGACACCATCTCTACTACGGTGCGCCAGCCGGACGCCGTGTCGTTGCCGCGGACCGCGTCCGGTTCCCGCTCCTCTACCTCGGCGATGACGCTCTCGTCCTTCAGGGAGAAGCGGAACCTGGTCGTTCCGTTTGCAGAGTGCTGGTCCTCGAGAATCTCGATGGCCTCTTCGAGCCCCGCAACACCAATCTTGGCCCGAGCTGCGAGCCCCGCGAGCACGAGGCCGATGCAGGAACGCAACGCCTCGTCCGGCGGGAGCGTCAAGTACGTGTATTCGGCAGCTTCGGCGGATGCCAAACCGGTTTCCTCTCCCATCGCGTTCCTAAACCTCTTCCGTGCGTACCGCGGGCTCTTCGGCCGTCTTGGTAGGGTTCGGGGGAGTGGGCGGCGCGCTTCGCGGCGCTTCCAGCTCGTGCAGGATCTCCGCTCGCCTGCTCGCCGAGGCCTCCCGGGCCGCCGTGCGGGCAGCCTCGAAGCGCCGCCGCACCGTCACCGGCAGATCTCGCGCCTTCTCGGGCAGGGCCTTACGGAACTCTTCGTTCGTCGCGTATACGGCGCCCACCGCTCCGAGTACAGTGCCCGCGATGAGCTTCCCCCAGCCGGGCATCGCCCTAACTCACCCCTTTCGGCGGCTCGGCAGCTCCTTTGGCTTCCGCCGCCCGCTCCTCAGCGTGACCTCTCCTCCTATCTCCGGAGCCGAAGAATGCGCTGATGCCCTTCGAGAGCCCCGCCGTGGCGGTAGAGACTTTTATGACCCCACCGCGCACGCCGCGCGTGATCACGGTGGTCGTCTGGTCGAGCTCGCCGGTGATGTCCGCGACGTCGCCAACGGCCTCGTCGAGCTGGCTGAGCTGACTGTTGACGTTGTCGACCGTGAGGTGCGTCTTGCCGATGAGCGGCACGATCTGCTCAGAGACCTCCTTTATGGTCTTCTCGGTGGTCGAGAAGATCTTGGCGAGCCGCAGGAACATCCACGCCAGCACGAGGAACGCCACGGCGAGCGCCACGAAGAGCGCGCCCCTTGCCAGCTCTACGAATACGTCCAAACCCTACCGTACCTCCAAAGGTCTTCGCCCCAGGACGGCCATTATACAACCGCCGCGTTCTCGCGGAGCCCCACCGCGAAGCTCAGGTGTTCCGGCGCACCACTCCGCCGCCGACTACCAGGTCCTCTTTGTAAAAAACTGCCGACTGCCCGGGAGCGACGCCTGCTAACGGCTCCTCCAAGCGCACGCGGACCTCGTCACCTGTTCCCACGACTTCGCAAGGCACAGGCCGGCTGTTGTAGCGCACCTGCACGGCTTCGGCCTCTGAGGGTTCCAGGAACCAGTTGAGACCCCCAACGCGGATCTCTTGTACGTCCAGATCCCCGCGACCTCCCACAACGATCTGCCTTTTCTGCGGCCGGACCTCCGTCACGTACAGAGGCGTCTGGGCGGAGACCCCGATACCGCGCCGCTGGCCGACCGTGAAATCCACTACGCCTGCGTGCCGCCCCAAAGTTTGCCCTTCCCGGTCTACGATCTCGCCGGGCTCCGCCTCGACCTTTTTGCGGATGAAGCCCCGGTAGTTGCCGTCCGGGATGAAGCAGATGTCCTGGCTCTCCGGGGTGTAGGCGACCGCGAGGCCCCTTCTTTCGGCTATGACACGCACCTCCTCCTTGCGGTACTCGCCGAGAGGGAAGATCGTGCGTGAGAGCAGATCTTTTGGCACCGGCCACAGGACGTACGTCTGGTCTTTGTTGGTGTCCGCGGGGCGGGCCATCGTCACCCTTCCGGGCTCCTCGACGACCCGGGCGTAGTGACCGGTCGCGACGTGGCCGAAGCCGAGTCTGTCGGCGAGGAAGGAGGCAGCGTGGAACTTGACGTGGGCATTGCACGCCACGCACGGGTTCGGTGTCCTCCCCGCTGCGTAGGAGCCCACGAAGTTTTGCATGACCCGCTTGTTGAAGAGTTCCTTGAGGTTCAGCGTGAAGTGCGGCAGGCCCATCCTGTGCGCCGTGTCGCGAGCGAAGAGGACGGTGTCCGGCGAGCAACAGGAGCGGCTCCCCCTCTCGCCGTCGTGCAGCCGGAAGGTCACGGTCGCAACGTCGTACCCGGCCTCCTTGAGGAGGAGCGCCGTAACCGCCGAGTCTACCCCACCGCTCATCGCGGCGACGACGCTCTTGCCGCCGTTCGTCTCCGAGCCTTCGAGTACGCCTTCGACGAGCATCTTGCCCGCCTCCTCGTTCAAGTAATCCTCGAAAGCCTTGTGCAAAGCGTCCAAGACGAGTGTGAGCGCGTGTCCCTTGCCCTCCGGTAACGGTCCGCCCAGAGAATTTTCGAGGTCCGACTTCGACACCCGCGCCGCCTCGAGTAGGCGCCTGCCGCGCACGAGCGCCGAGAGCGCCGAACCCGCGGCGATGCACGCCGCACAGCCGTAGACCTTGTAACGGAGGTCTTCGAGACGGTTCTCCGAGATCTCGACCGTAAAGCGGGCGACGTCGCCGCACGCGGCGTCCCCCGACTCCCCGGCGCCGCTCGGAGAGTCGAGCTCGCCGACATTGCGGGGTCGCACGAGGTGTTCTATGACCCGGGGGTTGTAGCGATCAGACATCGTCGGTCGGCTTTCAGCTCGTGTACAGGGGAGAGAGTTCGCGCAGCCTAGAGACGGCAGTGGAGAAGGCTTCGAGGAAGCTTTCTACCTCGTCCTTCGTGTTGTCCTTGCCGACGGTGATCCTGACGGCGGAGAAAGCTTCCCTCTCTGTGCGTCCCATCGCCAAGAGGACGGGTGAGGCTTTGTGGCCGGACGTGCTCGAGGCGCACGCCGAACCGCTTCCCACCGCGTACCCGAGGGCGTCCAGGAAGAGCACCAGGCCCTCGGCCTCGACGCCTTCGACGGAGAGGTGTACGTTGTTGGAGAGTCTGTTTTCATGGTGGCCGTTGAGGCGTACGCCAGGGATGTGCGTTACACCGGAGATCAATGCCTCCCTCAACGTCTCTTCGTGCCGCACCCGTTCCCTCAACTCCTCGCGGGCGAGCCGCGCCGCCTCGCCGAAGCCGACTATCCCCGAGACGTTCTCGGTGCCGCTCCTCAAGCCCTGCTCCTGGCCGCCGCCGAACAGGGTAGGCGCGAGCTTCACACCGTCGCGCACGTACAGGGCACCGATGCCCTGTGGGCCGTAGATCTTGTGGGCAGAGAAGGCGAGCGTGGAAACGAGAGAGCGTGAGACGTCTATGGGGATGCGCCCGGCAGCCTGCACCGCGTCGACGTGGAACGTCACCCCCGCCTCGCGGCAGATCCCGGCGAGCTCTTCGACGGGCTGTATGACGCCGACCTCGTTGTTAGCCCACATTACGGCGGCCAAGGCCGTGTCGGGCCGGAGTGCCTCCGCTAACTCCGCCGGGTTCACAAGCCCATCCGCGGCGACCCCGAGCCTCGTCACCTCGTACCCTGTGGCTTCGAGATGCTCGGCCGCCCCGCGGACGGCCGGGTGCTCGACCGCCGAGATCACGGCATGCCTCTTCTCAGGGTTCGCTGCAGCTAACCCCAAAACCGCCAGGTTGTCCGACTCCGTGCCGCCAGCGGTGAAGAGGATCTCCCCTGGCGACGCCTCAATGAGCCGGGCAACCGACGCGCGGGCCTCCTCGACGGCCTTGCGGGCGGCGGCGCCCAGAGCATGCAGGGAGGAAGGATTGCCGCGCGGCTCGCGCATCAGCGGCAGCATGGCCTCCAGAACACTTTCGTCCAGGGGCGCGGTGGCGGCGTTGTCCAAGTAAACGAGGTTCTGCATAGCTGCCCCTAGTTTATAACGCAAGGAGCCGGAATTGCAGCGAGAGATCGGCTACCAAGCCCTTGCTGATACCCGAAACCCGATACCTGACCGCTCTGAACAGAGCTAGTGTCGACGACCGCACCGCCCGTCGTCGAGGAGCGAGATCTGATCCGCGGACTCTACCGTGAGCAACTCACCGCCCGGCGAAGGTGCCGACCATCTGGTCGCCGTCGGCGTCTACGAGGTCCGGCGTGCGCCTGAGCGAGGCCTCCTGCCCGGGGACCAGCCTTACCACTCCAATGATCTGGATGCCCGCGGTCGCGTCGTCGGGCCTGCCGGTCTCGCGGTCCACCGCGTTCAGGGTGAAGCCCGACAGGTCTATCTCACCGTAGCCGTGGTTGATCACCGTGAAGTACTCTACGCCGCCCCCGCTCTCGGTAAGCTCAACTTGGCCAAGGATCACATCGACACTGCTCGAATTCCCCGACGTCCGCGCTCGAAAGATCGAACAGTGCGTGGTCGAGGACGCTTCACTCGACGTACCCCTGGAACAGGGTCTCGACGACGTACTCTTCGCCGCGCGGCGCGATCATCGCCACGAACGGCGTGTAGCCGACTTAAAGCTGTATGGCAAGCGTCCCGTGTTCGCCCTGGTTTAGCTCCTCGCTGCTCTCGGCGTTTCCGGGCTCGGCAATATCGTAGCGGAAGAACTCGATCTGCAGGTACTTATCGCGCAGAGCGCTCAAAGACTGGTGGACCTGGCGGCCGGGCTCGATGACTTGCGGGTACTCGATCCCCCGCGAAGTATCCTGGGCCTCCTTGAAGAACTCAACCACGATGAGGGCCCTGCGCTGATAAGCCACCCCGAAGTCCGGCGGGACCGGCTGTCGCTGGTTGAGGTTGAACGGCTGATTCCTCAAGGTCTCGGCCTCGGCTCCAGTCTCCACGGTCGAGCCGCCTGCGGTGTTCTCGCCCGGGGCTCCGCCCGTCGTGCTCCCACTCTTCTTTCCCTCCAGCGGCTGAGCAGGTGGCAGTTGGGCTTGCTTCCCCCACCGAAACCCGCGACGAAAAGAAGGGTGGCTAGCAACGCCAAGAACGCCAGAGATGCCCCGAGGCTCCGAACCAAACCCCAGAACCCATCTGCTCCGATGGCATTCTCCCCTAGCTTCAACGCCCGCCGCCGCGCTCCCGATACCGCCCTCCAGCGAAGGCCGCATCAACTTACCACAGCGGTAAAACGGGGACATTGGGCTATTCAAGCGTTTTTAACGCGCCCCTTTGCGGCGACGAGGATCGCGACGCGTGGTGGCCCCGCCTCGAAAAACTATATACTTGCCGGGATCACGAGCAAGCATATTCAGAGCAGCGGAGGAAGATCCTTGCACCGGGAAGATTCTGGCAACCCTTACAGGACGCACGCGGCGGGCGAGTTGCGCGCGAAAAACGTCGGCGAGCGCGTGAAGCTGGCGGGCTGGGTCAACCGGCGCAGGGACCACGGTGGTTTGATCTTTATAGACTTGAGGGACCGCTGGGGGATCATGCAGGTCGCCTTCCACCCAGAGGCGGCCGACGTGTTCACGGCGGCCGAGTCTTTGCGGCCCGAATGGAGCATCTCGGTCGAGGGGGAGGTAGTAAACAGACCCGAAGGCAACGAGAACCCCGAGCTCCCGACCGGGGAGATTGAGGTCTCGGCGACCGCGCTCAAGGTCCTCAACGCCAGCGCCACGCCGCCGTTCGAGGTCGACCGCGAGAGGCCCGTGGACGAGATTCTCAGGCTGAAGTACCGCTACCTGGACCTGAGACGCCCTCGCATGCAGGAGAACATCGTCTTCAGGCATCAGGTCGTCAAGCACATGCGCGACTACCTCTCCGACCGCGGCTTCTTGGAGATCGAGACACCCTTGCTGACCGCCTCGACCCCCGAGGGCGCCCGCGATTATCTGGTGCCGGCCCGGCTCTACCCCGGCCAGTTCTATGCTCTGCCGCAGTCGCCGCAGCAGTTCAAACAGCTTCTCATGGTCGCGGGCTTCGAGCGGTACTTCCAGATCGCCCGGGCCTTGCGCGACGAGGACGGGCGGGGCGACAGGCAACCCGAGCACACCCAACTCGACCTAGAGATGAGCTACATAAACCAAGACGAAGTCCTTGACCTCGTCGAAAGCCTCTACATCGAGATCGTCGAGAAGCTCAGCGCAAAGGAGATCCTCTCTAAGCCGTTCCCCCGCCTGACCTACGCCGAAGCGATGGAACGGTTCGGGACGGACAAACCCGACCTCCGCTTCGGGCTGGAGCTCAACGACGTCTCAGAGGTAGCCCGATCGAGCGAGTTTAGGGTCTTCCGGGGGGCAGTCGACTCCGGCGGCACCGTGCGCGGCATCGCCATAAGCGGTTTGGGCGACCTCACCCGGCGCGAGATAGACGACCTCACCGCCGTCGCTTCCGCCGGCGGCGCCAAAGGACTCGCCTACCTCAAGGTTACGGACGAGGGCCTCACGGGACCCATCGCCAAGTTCTTCTCCGACGAGGAGGGCGATGCTTTGAAAGCGGCGCTCGAGGCAAAAGTAGGCGACTACATGTTCTTCATTGCGGACAAAGAAGCGGTCGTCTTCGAAAGTTTGAACCGCTTAAGACTCCACTTCCGGGACGCTCTGGGGCTCGCCGACGGGAACGTGCTCGCCCTGTGTTGGATCACGGACTTCCCTCTCTTCGAGTGGAACGACGACGAGGGGCGCATAGAGCCCATGCACCACATGTTCACCATGCCACACGCGGAGGACCTGGATCTCTTAGACACCGATCCCTTGAAGGTCGTCGGCCAACTCTACGACCTGGTTGCCAACGGAACGGAGCTCGCGTCGGGGAGCATTAGGATCCACCGCCCAGAGCTGCAGCAAAAGGTGTTCTCGCTCGTCGGCATAGACGAGGAAGAGGCCGAGCGACGTTTCGGAGCGATGCTCGAGGCGTTCCGTTACGGGGCGCCACCGCACGGGGGCATAGCTCCTGGGGTGGACCGCCTCATAATGCTCCTGCGTGACGAGCCGAACATCCGGGAGGTGATGGCCTTCCCAAAAACCCAGGCCGCACGCGACGAGATGATGGACGCCCCCGGTCCCGTCACCGAGGAGCAGCTCAAAGAGCTGCACATAAAGATTGTTCCACCCGCAAGGAGGCCTGAACACCCTCCGCGGGGGGGTCCTTACCCCGTATAGGTGCGTGAACAGAGGACACCGGGAGGCGACCAAATCCCGGACGCCCCGCGCTGCGAAAGTAGCAGGATGAAGACGAAATTCGGCGCCTCGGCGCCATACACCGTCGGGATCGAAGAGGAATTCCAGCTTGTCGATCCGGCGACGTGGGAACTCACCCCGCTCATAGAGCGGGTGCTTGCCGCGCGCGAGGCCGCGGAGCTCGCCGCGGGCTCCCTAACCTCCGAACTCTCCTCGTCCTGCCTGGAACTGCGCTCTCCGGTCCGCGGCACGGTGGCTGAGTTGGCGAGGGAGCTACCCGTCCTACGACGGAGGGTACGGTATCTCGTCGAGAGGTGTGGGGCGCGGCTCGCGGCTGCCGGTACGCATCCTTTCAGCGACGCAACCGCGCAGCAGATCACAGGGGCCGAACGTTACCACAGGGTGGAGGAAGAGATGGGCTGGACGGCGCGCATGCAAGCTATCTACGGGCTGCACATCCACGTCGCCGTCCCGGACGAGGAGCACGCGATCCGGGCGGTGAACACCCTCTCAAAGCAGGTGCCGCTCTTCATCGCTCTCTCGGCCAACTCTCCGTTCTGGTGCGGATCCGGCACGCGCCTCTCCTCGACGCGCGTCAAGATCTTCAACCTCGTCCCCCGCTCGGGGCTGCCGCCCCGCTTCCGCTCTTGGGAGGACTTCGAGGGGTACGTGGAAGCCCTGGTTAGCGCCGGGAGCATCCCAGACTATACTTGGTGCTGGTGGGATGTCCGGCCCCATCCAGGGCTCGGCACCGTCAAGCTCCGAGCCCCGGACGCCCAGACCGACGCTGCACGTACCGCTTCTCTCGCCGCCTTCGCCCAGTGCTTAGTTGCCACCGCCAACGAGCACCGTCCGGAAAACCCGCTCCTCATCGAGGAGAACAAATGGCGGGCCACCCGCCACGGCCTCGACGCCCTCCTCCACGACTTCTCGACGGGTCGCAGCACCACCGCCCGTGACGCGGCCCGAGCCCTCGTGAAAGTATTCCGATCTGCCTCCCAGGACCTCGGGTGCCAGGCCGAACTCGAGGGCTTGCTGGAGATCGTGGAAGCTGGCACCGGTGCCGAAAGACAGCGTGCCGTCTTCGGGGAGCGCAGTTCTCCGGAGGATGTCGCCGGGTACCTCATCGGGAAGACCGCCTGAGTGGTCGCCGATCGGGGCAGAAGGGGAGCTAAGACAGCAAGAATCGGCCGGGGTCCTGCTCAAGGGGCTCTGGCCTTTCAGTTGCCGGGCGAGGAGTAGTAAGGAGTTAATGGCACAGATCCCTTTGTCCGTAATAGCTCAAACAGATTCCGTTCGCGGGTAAGAGCTTGAAGAGCTCGCGCCAAGGAGACAAACCACCCGTAACCGACGTCCTCGGAACCTGCTGTTAGTGCTGATTTGGGGTCCTAAAGCGCTTTTGGCGCGGTAGAAACGGGTAGGTCTGTAATAGACAGCTATCGTTCAAGAGGTTCGAATGGCGAGGAAGATAAGGGATTCGGTGGTCGTCGTTACCGGGGCTTCTAGAGGTATAGGACGCGCTACCGCCTTGGCCTGCGCCCGGCGCAGCGCCGCTGTGGTGATCGCCGCTCGCCGGGAAGGCCTTCTCAAGGAACTGGCTGGCGAGTATGAGCGTGTGGGCGGGAGGTCCCTGGCCGTACCGACGGATGTAACTGACGAGCAAGCCGTGAGGGAACTGGCACGCAGAGCCGTAGAGACTTTTGGCCGGTTGGACGTGTGGGTGAACAACGCCGGCGTCACACTCTTCTCCCGTTTCGAAGAAACTCCCATAGAGGAGTACCGCAGGGTGTTCGAAACGAACCTCTTCGGCTACGTCTATGGTGCGCGAGCCGCGCTACCGTATTTCCGTGAGCAGGGTAGCGGCGTTCTGATCAACAACGACTCGGTTGTCGCCGAAGCGAGTCAGCCCTACACCAGCGCTTACGTCACCTCCAAGTTCGCCGTCCGCGGCCTCTCGGAGTGCCTAAGGCAGGAGCTGATCCTGGACGGTGCTGAGGGCATCCACGTCTGCACCGTCATGCCGGCTTCGATCGACACGCCGTTCTTTCAGCACGGCACTAACTACACCGGACGAGCCCCCAAAGCCCTAAACCCCGTATACGCCGCCGAAAAGGTGGCGAAGGCGATCATCCGCTGTGCTGAGAGGCCTAAGAGGGAGGTTATCGTTGGGAATGCCGGTCGTTTGCTCGCCCTACAACACTCCCTCTCGCTCGGGCTCTACGAGAACATGGCCGCCCGACAGATCGACAGAGATCACTTTCAGGATAAGCCAGCTCCTTCGTCATCAGGTAACCTTTTCGAACCAGTTCTGGAAGGTGCCGACGTAAGCGGTGGCTGGAAGCACGCCGATGGCACCGTCTCTGCGAAGCGGATGGCCCTTGCGGGGACGGTAGCCGCTGCTATTGTAGGGTTGCTAGGTTGGAGACGGCTACGACGACGTGCCTAAGAGGACCCATGATGCTGGGTAGCTCGACCCCATCTCAAGACACTGTAGGATGCCGAGGCCCAGCGCGCACGAGGAAACCTCACTTAGGCTCGTGAATTATCTAACGAGAGCGTCCGGTTTCGAAGTAACCGTTCAGACGGAGGCTCCGCCATGGGAAACGGCGGATTCCGCCGCCACCGCGCCGAAAACCAGGGCCGTTGCAAGGCCGCTCGTGTAGCCGCCTACCGACACCCCGCCGACCTCGACCCCAGCGGCGTACAATCCGGGAATCGGCCGACCCTCCGCCCGGCGTAACACGTGACAGCCGCTGTCCGCCGCGAGTCCGCCTATCGTGTGGGTGATAGCTGGGGCTACCTCCACCGCCACGATCGGCGGAACCCGCACAGGCACAGCAGGGTCACTCCTCGGGGGCGAGAGCTCGCCGCTTCTTCCACTAGCGACGGCGGCGTTGTACTCGCTTAAGGTTCGGAGCACGTTCGTGCGGGGTACTTCCCGCTCCGCGAGTCTCTCCGCCAGTCCCTCCAGGCCTTCGGCCTGCACTACTATTCCCCCGACGCGACGAGCGGCCTCTACCATCTCTTCCACGGTGCGATCTCGAACCCGCTGCCGAAGTCCCTCTGCGTCCAGGACGTACCAGGCACGAAGACCGGGCTGGCGGGCGGTGGCCCGGGTGAGCGCCGTTTCGGACCAGTGGGCGGCCTCGTCAGCGTAGCGCTGCCCGTTGCGGTTGATCGCCACGGCATAGCGGCCATAGAGCTGGGAGACCTCGACGAACTCTTCCGGAGAGAATTCGGCGGGACAAGCCGGAAGGTTTCGTCCGTAGAACTCGTCGAGGCCTGCGCTCGCGAGCGCACCGATCTTCAGCGCCGCGAGAAAGCCGTCCCCTGTGCTCCAGGGGTTCGCCCGCAGCCGCACACGCCCCGGCCCCCGGATTATGTGGTGCCTGACCAGGTCCGCGTTGCCGCCGAAACCGCCGGAGGCCAGGATCACTGCATCCGCCCCCTCCGTTCTGGGCTCCTCGCCGGAGGTCACCCACACTCCGTCTACCCGGCCTCCTGTGCCTTCCACCAGACCGCTTAGCGCCGTGCGCAAGAGTATCTTTCCGCCGGAAGCGGTAATGTGCTCCGCCAACGTCGCCACCGTCCGTTCCGGATCGAAACGAGCGCCGAAAGTGAGCGGGTTGCCCGTCTCTCGCGCGAGAACGGGTGCGCCGAACGCCTCAAGCCATTCGAGGCCAGGCTTAAACCGTTCCAGGATTACCTTTTGCAGGGCGATGTCGCCGCCCGGAGCTTCTCGCCGAAAGGTGCGCAAATCCTTATAAGACCAGACGTAACCGCTGGAGTAGACGAAAGAGCCGCCGAGCCGATCGCCTTTCTCCAGGAGGGTGGTTCGGGCACCGAGCTCGACGGCCCGGAGGGTGGCGACCAGACCGGCTAGGCCACCGCCGACGACGATGATGTTCATCGAAGGCCCTAGGTCAGCGAGAAGGTGGGCTTGTGCTCCACGTACTCCACGCTCACGCCCTCTGGGCCACGGACGAAGACCGCCAGTGTGTTCGGGCCCTCTACGAAGTCCTGGATCTCAAACCCTTGTTCCTCGGCCTCCTCGCGGTGGTCCTGCGCGGAATCCACGAGACACCCCAAATGGTAGAGCATGCCCTGCGTCTCGTCGCCCGGCGCGTAGGAGACGAGACGCACCCTGTACTCTCCGGCCTTCACCGTCGTAGCATCCTCCCCCGAGGCGAAGCCCATCTTCACAAACTCGCGCGCGGACGCTTCCGGGCTGCCAGAGCGCAAGACTAGGCCTTCGAGATCGTAATCCGTGAAAGTCCCCTCTCCCGTAACCAGCGCCAGCGGCAATCCCTCCGGGCCGGTAAAGAGGTATCCGCCGTCACGAGGCTCGGCGCCAGCCTCTTTCGGGAGCCTGGCGGCGGCAGACTCCGGGTCAGCGACACGGACGTTGATGTGCTCTATCAGCCCGGGAGAAGGCGTGGTGCCCTCCGGGGCGTCGAAGAGAGTCAGCTTGCCGATCCTGCCTCCGGCCCCGACGAGGGTGTAGCGGTCCGTGCGGTCTACTATGTGGAAGCACAGGTGGGAAGTCAGGAACTCGGCGGCCGTGTCCCTGTCCCTCATGTAGAGCGCTATGTGGTCCAGCTTCTTTACCTTCATGTACCCTCCTTGGAAGGGACCCGATCTGTGTGGAAGATACCACGCCCACCGACCTTATCAGCGCTTCCGACTATCTCGCTCGTCATGCCGAGTGTACCCGCGAAGTCGGAATGGCGATAAAATCCTGCCTAACAAGAATGGCTAACTTGAACCGAGGAGCTACGGGACGCGGCACTGGTCCGCCAATGCGGCCTCTACCAGATAAAGAAGAGAGGCAGCAGGGGTACACGGCGCCGCGAGCGTACTTAAGATGGGACTTCTCAACTACCTGGAACGGATGACCTACCCTCAAGTTGAGCGCCTCGCTTCCCGTACAGATTTCGCCCTGCTACCGGTCGGCCCGCCGGAGGCGCACGGTCCACACCTTCCGTTAGGAACCGACCTCATCGCCGCCCGCGAACTCTGCGAACGCGCGGCTCGGGAATTGGCCGGCCGGGGCACCGAGTGTCTCATAGCGCCTCTACTTTCCTACTGCCTGGCAGAAGTTGCCAGCCCCTTTCCCGGTACTATCACCGTTCGGGCAGAGGTCGTGGCGGCACTCGTGGCAGACATATGTCGGGGGCTCGCTCGTTCGGGCTTT
>JALZEL010000102.1 GCA_030862075.1 Actinomycetota bacterium
CCTCGTCAAGCAGTCGGAGGAGGTCGCCAAGCTGCGTCTTCTACTCGTCGAGCCCTCGGCGCGGGGCTTGGGCATCGGTAGACGCCTCGTGCAGGAGTGCGTGCGCTTCGCCAAGCAAACAGGCTACAGCAAGCTCACACTGTGGACGAACGACGTGCTACGCGCTGCCCGCCGCATCTACGAAGAGGCCGGCTTCCTCCTCGTCCACGAAGAGCCACACCACAGCTTCGGACACGACCTGGTGGGCCAGACCTGGGAGCTGGGGCTGTGAGCACCTTCGTGAAGGGAGCAGGGCTTGATGAGACCGTCGAAGCTCGCTATCGCAGCGTCCCATGCTGCCTGGGTCGCTTCCCCGGCAAAGGACCTTCCTACTGCTCGGGGTCGTAGGCCAGGTTTGGGGCGAGCCACTTCTCGGCCACTTCTAGCGTCATGTCCTTGCGTTTGGCGTAATCAGAGGCCTGATCCCGCCCTATCTCGGCGACACCGAAGTACCTTGAGTCCGGGTGGGAGAAGTAGAAGCCGCTGACCGCCGAAGGCGGGTACATGGCGTAGCTCTCGGTTAGCTTGATGCCGGAGTTCTTCTCCGCGTCCAGGAGGTCCCACAAGAGCCCCTTCTCGGTGTGCTCCGGACAGGCCGGGTAGCCAGGTGCAGGCCGGATGCCGCGGTACTCCTCCTTGATGAGGGCTTCGTTGTCGAGTTGCTCGTCCGCCGCGTAGCCCCAGAACTCCTTGCGGACCCGCTCGTGCATGAGCTCTGCGAACGCCTCGGAGAGGCGGTCGGCCAAAGCCTGCACCATGATGGCGTTGTAGTCGTCGTTGTCGTCCCGGAAGCGCTGGGAGACCTCGTCCGCGCCGAGCCCGGCGGTCACGGCGAAGAAGCCCATGTAGTCCTCCAACCCCGTCTCCTTCGGGGCGACGAAGTCCGCTAAAGAGCGGTTGGGACGGCCCGGCGGCTTGGCCCTCTGCTGGCGCAGGAAGTGAAACTCCTTTAGCACCTCTTTGCGCGACTCGTCGGCGTAGACTTCGATGTCGTCGTTGGGCAGGGCGTTGGCCGGGAAGAGACCTATGACCGCGCGGGCTTTCAGCCGCTTCTCCGCGATGATGCGGTCCAGGAGGTTCTGACCGTCGTCGAAGAGTTTGCGTGCCTCCGTGCCCTTCTCGGGGTCGTCCATGATCTTGGGGTAGCTCCCCTTCATCTGCCAGGAGTGGAAGAAGAACGTCCAATCTATGTAGTCCCGGATCTCCTCTAACGGGTAGTCCTCGAACGCCTTGGCTCCAAGGACGTTAGGCCTGGGCGGGGCGTACCCCTCCCACTCTATCTTCGTCCTGTTGGCCCGCGCCTTTGCTAGGGGGGAGAGCATGGTGCTGGACCTGCGCCCGGCGTGCTTGGCGCGCACCTCTTCGTACGCGGCGGCGATCTGGTCCGCGTAGGCTACCTTGCGGCCTTCGCTCACCAGGTTCTGGACCACGCCCACGGCCCTTGAGGCGTCTTTCACGTGGATCGTAGGATGCTCGTAATTAGGCGCTATTTTGACCGCCGTATGCGTTTGCGAGGTCGTCGCCCCGCCGATAAGCAGGGGGATGTTAAAGCCCTCGCGCTGCATCTCCTTGGCGTTGTGCACCATCTCGTCCAGGGAAGGGGTGATCAGGCCCGAGAGCCCGATTATGTCCGCGTCCCTCTTCTTCGCTTCGTCCAGGATCTTGGCAGCTGGTACCATCACCCCGAGGTCTATCACCTCGAAGTTGTTGCACTGCAAAATGACACCGACGATATTCTTCCCGATGTCGTGCACGTCGCCCTTCACAGTCGCCATGACGACCGTGCCCTTGGGCTTGGAAGTCTCGGTCTTCTCCTCCTCGATGAACGGCACGAGGTACGCGACGGCCCGCTTCATCACGCGCGCGCTCTTGACCACCTGCGGCAGGAACATCTTGCCCGACCCAAAGAGGTCTCCGACTACGTCCATCCCGTCCATGAGGGGACCCTCGATCACCTCCACCGGGCTCTCGTACTGGTGGCGTGCCTCCTCGACGTCATCCTCGATAAACTCAGCGACGCCCTTGACTAAAGCGTGCTCGATGCGCTTCTCCGCCGGCCACGAGCGCCACTCCAGGGTCTCCTCCACCTTGTCCGCGCCGCGGTCGCGGTACTCCTCGGCCAGCTCCAACAGACGCTCGGTCGCGTCATCACGGCGATTCAGGACCACATCCTCGACGGCCTCGCGCAGCTCCTCGTCTATCTCGTCGTAGACCGCGAGCTGTCCGGCGTTCACGATGCCCATCGTGAGCCCAGCGTTTATGGCGTGGTAGAGGAAGACGGCGTGGATCGCCTCGCGCACCGAATTGTTGCCGCGGAACGAGAAGGAGACGTTTGAGACACCGCCCGAGGTCTTGGCGTAGGGGAGTGTCTCGGAGATCTCACGCACCGCCTCGATAAAGTCTACCCCGTAGTTGTTGTGCTCCTCGATGCCGGTGGCGATGGCGAAGATGTTGGGGTCGAAGATGATGTCCTCCGGCGGGAAGTCCACCTTCTCGGTGAGGATCTTATAGGCGCGGGTGCAGATCTCGACCTTCCGCTCCTTCGTGTCCGCCTGGCCCTTATCGTCGAAGGCCATCACGATCACGGCCGCCCCGTACTTTTTCAGGAGCTTCGCCTGCCGGATGAACTCTTCCTCGCTTTCCTTGATGCTGATGGAGTTGACCACCGGCTTGCCCTGCACACACTTCAGGCCCGCCTCGATGATGGACCATCTGGAAGAGTCGATCATCACGGGCACACGCGAGATGTCCGGCTCGGAGGCGACGAGGTTGAGGAACCTGACCATCGCCTCTTCGCCCTCGAGCATCCCCTCATCCATGTTGACGTCTATCATCTGGGCGCCGTTCTCTACCTGCTGGCGCGCCACCTCCAGCGCCGTCTCGTAATCGCCCGAGAGGATCAAATCCTTAAATCGCCGTGAGCCGGTGACGTTGGTGCGCTCGCCGACATTCACGAACAGCGAATCCGGCCCGATGTT
>JALZEL010000105.1 GCA_030862075.1 Actinomycetota bacterium
CTTCCTCGTGGCGCTGGCCTTCGCGGTCGCCGCGAGCGCGAACGTGCCGGTCATCCTGCTCACGATCTTCTGGAGGAGGTTCAACACCGCAGGAGCCATCTCCGGCATGATCGTCGGCCTCGTCTCCTCCGTCGGGCTCGTGATCGCGAGCCCGGTCATCCTGGGGGACGCCGCGATCTTCCCGTTCGAGCGGGGGAGCCCCGCCCTGATCTCGGTGCCTTTGGGCTTCCTGGCCTGCTGGCTCGGCACCCTCCTGGGCGGCCGCGGCGCCGAAAGGGAGCGCGAGCAAGGGCTCCAGAAGGACTACGACGAGGTCTACGTCAGCTCCCTCACCGGCATCCAGGACGTCGAGGAGGAGATCCAGGAAGCGGAGCCGTCTAGGTAAAGAGCCGCGACGCGAGTACTTGCCGGAGCCCCCGCCACGAGGACGGGGGCTCCACTTTTTAAGCTGTAGCCCACGGTGCAGGCTTTCATGGGGACGAGGTGAGCGGGAGGGAAGCAACGCGTTGCTCCTGACGATCAATACCGGCCGGCGTACGCCGTGCTCCGCGCACGAGGGACTGTGTGCTGAGCGCTCACAGGCGGTTACTTCTTCCCGTTCTCCTCGCGTGGCGCGTCGGACTGGGGCCTGAGGCCGGGGCTTAGCGTGAAGAAGAAGGAGGCACCTTCTCTGACCTCCCCTTCCGCCCACACCCGCCCCCCGTGCCTGCGCACCACCCGCTGCACCGTCGCCAGTCCTATCCCCGTCCCCTCGAACTCCTCTGCCCCGTGCAGCCTCTGGAAAGCCCCGAAGAGCTTGCCCGCGTAGGCCATCTCGAAGCCAGCACCGTTGTCGGAGACCCGGAAGACCGGCACCCCGCTCTCCCCGGAGAGCCTCTTGTCCAGCCCGAACCTTATCCTCGCCTCCTCCTCCATGGCCGTGAACTTCCAGGCGTTGCCTATGAGGTTCTCCAAAGCCACCCGCAACAGCCTCGGGTCCCCGTTCGCCACGAGCCCTTCTTCGACCTCTACCTCCGCCCGCCGTCCCGGCTCGCGCCGCCTCAGCTCGGCGACCACCTCCCGGGCCATCTGGCTCAGGTCGACGTCCTCCCGTCGCAGGGCGCTGCGGGTGACCCGCGAGAGGCCGAGGAGGTCGTCTATGAGGTTCCCCATGCGCTGGCTCGCCGCCCGCACGCGCCCGAGGTAATCCTTGCCCTCCTCGTCCAGCTCGTCAGCGTGATCCTCCAGGAGTATCTGAGAGAAGCCGTCTATGCTCCTCAAAGGCGCCCTCAGGTCGTGGCTGACCGAGTAGGAGAAGGCTTCGAGCTCGCGGTTGGCCGCTTCCAGCTCGCGGTTGGCGGCCTCCAGCTCGCGGCCGGACTCCTCGGCGAGTAGGCGACTGCGGGAGAGCATCCAGGTGATCCCGAAGAGCAGGAGGCTCACCGCCATCCCGCTCAGCAGCACGAACAGGGGCAGCCAGCTGCCGCCGTCTTCGAACTCCGGTAGGGCCTCGAAGTACAGACCGTACTCGCGGCCCGCCACGTAGAGCTGGTCGAAATCGAAGAACCCAGAGGCTCCCCCGAGCTCCCTGATAGGCAAGCCGGTCACTTCCTCGATCGGCCCGGCGGAGGACCCGACGTCCTCGGGTGGAGTCTGGGTCTCGGCGGCTCGCAGAACCCCGTCATCGTCGTAGAGGAGGTTTTGCGAGGTCAGCCTCTCCCCGTCGTAAACCTCGAAGTCTACCGAGGGGTCGAACGTCTCCCTGAAGGTCCCACGCAGGAGCCCTTCGGCTGCCAGAGAACCGACGACGAACCCGGCGAGGGCGCGCTGCCGCTCGTCAGCGGTGTCGACGGGTTCGCCTTCCCGGTAGATCGGGAGGTACACCACGAAGCCCTCCTCAAGAGCGAGGTCTGCCCTTGAACCTTCGGACGCTTCGATGAGCACGTAGACCTTGCTCGTGGCCTGCGGGTCGCCCGTGTCCCGCGCGCGGTCCATGGCGGCGCGGTGCTCGGGGTTCGAGTACGCGTCGTAGCCGATCAAGCTCCGGTTGGCCTCGTCCAGGGGCTCGACGAACGTTATCGGGAAGTAATCGGGCCTCTCTCCCTCCGGCCGCAGGGCAGGCTCCGGCAGGTCGGTTTCGTCGAACGTCTGGGACAGCTCTTCGACGAACTCGTCCTTCTCCGCGGACTCGACGCGCCTAGCGTAGCCCAGAACCTGCATGCCCTCATAGCGGTCTTCGAGGCCTATGCCGCTCGCGTAACCCTCCCACTCCTCCCTCTCGACCGACGTAGAGGCGTAGAAAAGGGCGCGGGCGCCGAGCATCGCGTCCACGTAAGAGTTCATCCGGCGATCTAGTGCGTCCCCGGCCGCCCGAACCGTCTCGTCGAACCGGTCTCGCGCGGCGGCCTCCACGTTCTGGCTCACGTAGTAGTAGGCGAGGAGCGTGAGGATCAGGGCGACCAGCAGGACCGCGTAGGCAGTCGCCGCGCGACGCAAGTGCTCGAAAACTGACCTCGCGTGGCGCATGGGGCCTAGGCCCCCGCCTGCGGCGTCTCGTTCAGGAGCAGCCAGTAGAGCCCTAGTTGCCGCACCGCTTCGACGAAGCGGGCGAAGTCCACGGGCTTTCTTACGTAGGAGTTTGCCCCGTAGCCGTAGCCGTCCAGGAGGTCCTGCTGCTCCCTGGAGGAGGTGAGGATCACCACCGGCAGGAGCCTGGTGCGCTCGTCGGCCCGCAACCGCCTCAACACCTCCA
>JALZEL010000114.1 GCA_030862075.1 Actinomycetota bacterium
GAGCAGGGAGCTCGACTTCACCGCACAACGCTGTGAGAAGATCGCGAGTAGATGCGTAGCTGCGAGGGCGGTCTCGGGGCTTGCCGCGAAGGGGTAAACTCGCCGCAATGAACGCTCGGGCGGTCAACGTCACCATCCTGCTCCTGCTGGTGTTGGAGTTGGCAAGCGGTATCGGCAGCTTCCTGGTCGGGGAACCGGACGGCCGGTGGGCCTTCTGGCTTCACCGCGCCGGCGGCCTCGCCCTGGTCGTGCTCCTGGCCTGGAAGGTCGGCATGTCGGTGCGATCCTACCGCCGCCGGGGCTTGAGCGTCGGTACGGGGCTCTCGGCAGTCGGGGGCGTACTCTTCCTCGGGTCACTCGCGACGGGGTTGTTCTGGGCTATCGGGTGGCTGCCGCGCATCCCGGTGCCTGTCTTCGGGAGCTGGACGGGCTTGAGCCTGCACGTCGCGCTTTCGGTGCTCCTGATCCCGCTGTTTCTGGTTCATACCTTCGTGCGCTGGCCACGACCGAGCCGGACGGACCTGATCGGCCGACGGGCGACGCTCAGGTTGCTGGCACTGCTCGCGGTCGGCTTCGTCGCCTGGGGCATCCAAGAGGCCCTTTCGGCGCTCGTCGCGCCGTCCGGGTCGAGCCGCCGCTTCACCGGCTCGCGCGAGGAGGCGAGCTTCGCCGGCAACAACCACCCCTTCACCAACTGGCTCAGCGACCCTGTACCTCGGATCGAGGCTGACCTCTGGCAACTCGAGGTCCGAGGCGAAGTCGAACGCGAGACCGACCTCTCCTACGAAGAGGTTCGAGCCCTCGGCGACACCATCCGGGAGGCCACGCTCGATTGCACCGGCGGCTGGTACACGGTCCAGCGCTGGAGCGGGGTGGGGGTAGATGAGTTGCTGGAGGAGGCCGGGATCAAGGACGGGGCGCGCAGCCTCGTTTTTCGCTCCTCGACCGGTTACGCCCGCCGCTTCCCGCTCGAAGAGGCGGGCAACCTCCTCCTGGCCACCCACGTCGAGGACGAAAGGCTCTCCGCTGGACACGGCTTCCCCTTGAGGCTCGTCGTTCCGGGCTATCGCGGGTACAGCTGGGTCAAGTGGGTCACCGAACTGGAGGTGAGCAGCGACCCGGCATGGCTCGAACCCCCGCTGCCCCTCCAGTAAGCCGCGCGGCTGATCCTGTGTGGCGCTTATCCTGAGCGCCCGCGCCGATCAGTCGGTCGTCCGCTCCGTCGGCTGCCGGTGCTGCTTGAAGAACCGAACCATCTCCGCCGAGGCATCAGGGCCCTTGGGATCGGGGTACGAGCCGGGACAGCTCCCGCCCGACCAGGCGTGCCCGAGCCCGTGTACGGTCCACTGCTCCATGACGGCGCGCCCGTCGACGTCGTGGTAGGTGGCGCAGGTGTAGGTATACCCGCCGGGCACGTGCCCTTGGTGCACCGTCACCGGTGGGGCGGGCTTGTCCGTGCCATCCCGGCCATCGGCGGTCCAATAGTGCGCGAGCAAGTGGTCCGCGTTGCGCGGGTGAACGCTCGTGTCGCGATCCCCGTGGAACACTATAGTCGGCACTATCGGGGCGGATTCCCGGTTGAGGTGTCTCGGCACACGGTGCCTGCTTCCCCGCGTGGCATGGCGGCGAACGCGGAGGAGAGATCTTGGGCAGCGCCGGGGGCGAGACCGGAATGGACGCCGACCGCGGCGTAGAGGTCAGGATATGCTGCCCCCACGATCGCGGCCATCGCCCCGACCCGGCCGGCGTCGACGTGGTACTCGCCAAGGACCTCGCAGGTGATACCGGCGACAAGCGACGGCTCGCCGCACCCACTTCACGCTGGACTACGAGTTGAGTGAAGCTACGTCTCGGGCTGTCTTAGAAGGCTCCAGCTATACGCCGGAGGATTTTCGAGGCCGCCGGGCTTAGGCGTGCTGTAAGAATTTCTCGCTATCGATTAGTATCAGGTGCACGATCGCCAGGACGACCGACAGCACGAGAAAGCGGTAGACCCACACCCTGGCCCAGTCTTTGGCAGCCAACCGGGCGGCCACATACGCGCCGGCGGCGCTGCCCAAAGCCAGCGGTACGCCGGCGGTCCAGTCCACTTCTTGGGCTTCGGTGAAGATCAGGAGGCTCTGCAGGCCGACGATGAGCAGGATAAGAGCCTTCATAGCGTTTCCCTGCCTCAGGTCACAGCCCGTGAGCAAGATCAGAGCAGCGAGCATGAAGAAACCCGAGCCGAGAACGACCAGACCCGCGTAGACGCCGATGGTGAAGTAAGCAACTGCCTGACCCCAACCGAACGGTCTGAGCACTCCTTCTTTCCCTTTGATCCAGCGGCCCGGACGGAGGAGGAGCAGCCCGAGGACGATGAACAGACCCGCGATGACGATGGTGTCCAGGATCGCCTCGCCGAACTCGACGGCAACGAACGAACCCACGCCGGTGCCCAACGCTACGAAAACGGCTATCCGACCGCCTTTCCGCCAGTCGACGAGACCCTCGCGATAGAAACCGATGGTACCCACGAGCCCGAGCGCGACGACGCTCAACCGGTTCGTGCCGTTGGCCGTGTGCTCGGGCAAGCCGAAGAACTCGAGCGCGGGCAGTGTGACGGCCGAACCGTTGCTCGCCAGGGTACTGACAAAGCCGCCTAAGAAACCGGCTATGGCGGTGAGCAGCGCCTCCAGCAATCCCTTAACATACGTCCTTTCCGTGAGCCGGAGCCATTCTACCCCTGCCCACAGAGCGGTCGCCACGGTGCGCCCCGCTCGATAAGAGCCCGGCGTGCGAACCGGCCGGCACTCCCACAGGTCGTCGAGGTGCAGTCGGAGTCCTGCTCGTAGGACGACGTGTGCACTAGAAAGGTCGTGTTGTATGCGCGAACCTCTATCTCGGGGGACGGCCAGTCCGCTTGGCCTCCTCCAAGACGTACTTCCGTTTCACGGCTAGCACCTGCAGAGAGCCGAGGCGAGAACGGTATCCTACCGCGTAATACCCTGCGCGCCCCGAGTGAGAGCTTTGGCCGCTCCTGGTAAAGTTGGAGAAAGCGACTTCGGTGACAGGGGGAGATCAGTATATGAATCGGGTAATTTGCGTACCGGCGGTGATAGCCTTTGCCTTCACTCTCCTGGTCCTGCCATCGAGCTCGTGCTCTTCCGAGCAGAACGAAGGTCGGGCCGACGAAACCCGATCCGAAGTCGTTCAAGAGCCTTCGGAAGAGGCTAGATCCGAGCCTCAGGCTTCTCTCGTTCCCATCGCTCACCTTACCTCGAACCGAGAGGACGTGAGCACGGAAGAGCTATCGCAGACCCGGGATTTAGCAGTCCCACAAGAGTTCCAGGAGGCGGCAGGGGACTTGCTCGACCGCTCCGATTTCGAGGGCTTCGACTCGGCCGGGGAGGTTGTGGGCCACGTCAGCCGAACCCCGGAGTCGGTCGGGCTCGTGCCCTGGGAGGAGATCGAGCCTAGGATCAAGGCCCTGGCGGTGGACGGCGAGTTCCTCCTGGAACCGGGCGCGGCGAACCCGGAGAGTTACTCCCTCAGGCTCGGCGCCGTGACGGGCCCGGACCCCGAGGAGCTGCGGCGCGTGGTGGTGGCCGGGGATATAGTGCTGGACCGCGGGCAGAACTACGTGGTTATCCAACAGAACATGGGGCTGGACTTCCCGCTCGACGGGGGCTACGCGGCCGTCACCGAACGCGTGCCCGAACCCAGTTCGGCTTCGGAGTTCGGGGTCATCCACCAGTTCGCGGCCGAGCGCCAGGGGGAAGCGGGAGAGGTCCGGGAATACCTGGAGGGCGCCGACCTCGCGCTGGCGAACTTCGAGAACCCGGTGGTGGAGGATGCGATCTGGCACCCTGACGAGCCGACCTTCACTGGCGACCTCCGGCTGCTGCCTATACTGAACCAGGCAGGCATAGACGGCGTGACCCTGGCGAACAACCACATCCTGGACGCAGGGGTTCCCGGGCTTGAGGAGACTTTAGGGCACCTGGAAAGCGCCGACATCTCCCACGCCGGGGCCGGGATGGATCTCTCGGCAGCCCGCGAGCCCATGATCTTTGACGTCGGCGGTACGAGGGTGGGCGTCCTCTCGTATCAGAACGTGCCGTCCTACGAGTGGGCCTGGGCCACGGAGAGCTTCCCCGGTACGGCGCCCCTCCAGGAGAACGTCATGAGGGAGGACATACGACGGTTGCGGCCCGCGGTGGACC
>JALZEL010000135.1 GCA_030862075.1 Actinomycetota bacterium
AGGGAGTTAGTAGTAGGTAAACTTGAGGGGCTTTCGATGCGCGTAGGTTTCCTGTTTTACGAAGACTGCCCGTCTCACGAGCTGGCACTCGAACGACTGCGCGAGGTGTTGGCCGAGGAGGGGATCAGTACCGATGTCGAGGTCGTCAAGGTCGAGAGCGAAGAGCAGGCTCAAGAGCTGCGCTTCGTAGGCTCTCCTACTATACTCGTAAACGGCCAAGATATAGATCCCCCGCCGCCCGATGCTCACTACGCCCTTACCTGCCGCGCCTACCACCTAGAAGATGGCCGTATCTCCCCGTTACCTTCGCGGGGCATGATTTGGCGGGCCATAGTAGACGCCGCAGCGAAGGCCGAACCGGTCGACGGCCCGGCTGGCAGTAGTAGGTCCATATAGATAGAGACGGCAGGGGCAACTACTCACACTAGACGCTACCGAAGGAAGGAAGTAAAAGAATGGCTAACCTCAAACCCGGCGATAAGGCGATAGCTTTCGAACTGCCTGGGGTAGACGACCGGCGTCACGTCCTCGCAGATTACGCGGAGGATAAGGAGGCCGTGGCGGTCATCTTCACCTGCAACCACTGTCCTTACGCTCGAGCGTGGGAAGATCGAATAGTCCGGATCCAGGCTGATTATGCTGACAGGGGCGCGCAGGTGATAGCCATTAACCCCAACGACCCGCAAAAGTACCCCGCTGATAGCTTCCCTAAGATGAAGGAGCGCGCCCACGAAAAGGGGTTTAACTTTCCCTACCTCTACGACGAGTCACAAGAAGTAGCCCGGGCGTACGGTGCGGAGCGTACCCCCGAAGTGTTCCTCTTCGGGAAGGACGGCACGCTTCGCTACCACGGCACCGTCGACGACAACTACGAAGATCCTAAAGCCGTAAAGAACCACTACCTCAGGGATGCTCTTGATGCGGCCCTGGCTAATGAAGAACAACCTCCAGTAGCCGAGACCCGACCCATCGGCTGCACGATAAAGTGGAGGTAGAAAGCCTATAAGCGATCGGTCCCCTGCTGTGGGAGGCTTGCATGGTTGCTTCCCAAGCACGAAATTTCATGGTCGTGCTCACCCGACGAATGCTACCGCTCCCTCTCCTTGCTTCTGCCACCGCCCCGTCGCTCTCCTCGTAGACCACCTTGATCGCTTGGTCCCCGTACCAGGCCGCGCCGACGACCTTGGTGAGGCCCTTGAGCGTGATCCAGACGTTTTTCCTGCAAATCGATATGTTTTGGAAGTGGAGCCGAGGGGATTCGAACCTCCGACCTCCGCCATGCGAAGGCGACTCCGTAACATCGCCGTTGTCCGCTAGTGTTCAAAAACTCCTGCAAATAAGGGCATTCCTCTTGGACTGCTGTCGCTTGTGTTCGCCGTTGTTCGTCTGGGTTGGTGTCAGGTTGGCGTCATTTTTCGAGTACATTGCAAGAGATTACGCGACCCGCGTCGCTATCCGGTTCTCCCGTCGTGTGATCGCTTCCGACGTGTTCGAAGGCGAGTCAGCCGGGGACGTAAGCGAACGTGTCCGGGTTCGGACCGGTGCGGCCGTCCTCGCCTCGGTCGAGCGCAGTGATCGCGTCTATGTCGCCGGACTCGAGCTCGAAGTCGAACAGCTCGAAGTTCTCCTTCATACGCGATGGCGTCACCGACTTCGGGAACACGATGTCGCCGCGCTGGATGTGCCACCGCAAGACGACCTGCGCCGGTGTCTTGCCGACCTTGTCGGCGATCTGGGTGATGGTGGTGTCTTCGAGCACCTCGCCCTGCGCGATCGGCGACCACGCCTCGGTGGCGATCCCGTGCTCCCGACCGTACTCGCGCACCGCGTCGTTTGTGAAGTAGGGGTGTACCTCGATCTGGTTCACCGCCGGTACCGTGTCGCTCTCAACGGCCAACTGCTCCAGGTGCTCGATCTGGAAGTTAGATACGCCGATCGAGTGGGCGTGGCCGGCGCGGTGGAACTCCTCGAGCGTCTTCCAGGTAGACATGAAGTCCCCATCGTAGAGTGTGGGCAACGGCCAATGGATGAGGAACAGGTCCACGTAGTCGAAGCCAAGATCGGAAAGCGTTTTGTCGAACGCTTCGCGGGCGTCCTGGGGCTCGTGGAACGCGTTGCTGAGCTTGCTGGTTACGAAGACGTCGCCGCGGTCGAAGCCGGAGGCGCGGATAGCTTCGCCCACCTCCCTCTCGTTGCCGTACATCTCCGCAGTGTCGATGTGCCGGTAGCCGATCCTCAGGGCCTCGCTTACCGCCTCTACAGTATTCTTCGGCTCGACCTGGAAGACCCCGAAACCGAGCTGGGGGATGGCGTTGCCGTCGTTAAGCGTGATGTTGGGCACCACGTTCATGGTCGACTAGCTCCTTCATCTGGCGTAACCGCCTCTCAAACTACCAGAGGCCATAAAGAACACAAAAATACCCCGTTCGGTTTGTCGACAAACGTCGCGTACGCGTGCCACGAGCAAAGGAGCTCGAGCCGCCCCCGTCGTCCGTAGGCTCTATCCTGCAAAATAACGGGTCTTAGCAGTGGACCCGACGAGACTCGAACTCGTGACCTCTGCCATGCGAAGGCAGCACGATATTTGCTGGAGGTTCCCAGAGTTTGCAAAACTCCCGCAAACAGATGTATTTCTGTGTTGACGCTTTTCTCGTATATTCAGGAGATTTACTCAGGTCGCTGTACACTCTCGCCGGTTACCAAGAGCATTCCGACGTGTTGGGATTAGACGCTGCCGGACTGGCGCGAGAGCTCCTTACGAACGGCAGGGGCGACCTCGGTGCCGAACATCTCGATGGCGCGCATCACCTTCTCGTGCGCAATCGCACCGACGCTGATCTGCGCCATGAAGCGCTGGTGGCCGAAGAGCTCGTGCTCAAAGAGGATCTTCTCTGCGACCTCCTCCGGGTTGCCGACCACAAGCGCACCACGCGGCTCACGCCCCATCTCGAACTGCTCGCGGCCCATTGGACTCCAGCCGCGCTCGCGGCCGATCCGATTCATCATCGCGGCGTAGGTGGGGAAGTACTCGTCGCTTGCTTGCGGGGACGTCTCGGCCACGTAGGCGTGCGAGTTGATGCTTATCGGTAGCCGCGCCGGGTCGTGGCCGGCCTGGCTCGCAGCCTCACGGTAGAGCCGGGCGAGCGGCGCGAAACGTTCGGGCTGGCCGCCGATGATCGCGATCGCCAGCGGCAGGCCGAGCAGCGCGGCGCGAACGACCGACTGCGGCGTCCCGCCGACGGCGATCCAGACCGGCAACGGGTCCTGAATCGGACGCGGGTAGACGCCAGCATCGGCGACCGGTGCGCGGTGCCTGCCCGACCACGAGACGCGTTCGGACTCGCGCAGTTTCAGCAGAAGATCGAGCTTCTCGGCGAACAGCTCGTCGTAGTCGCCCAGGTCGTAGCCGAACAGCGGAAACGACTCGATGAACGAGCCGCGCCCGGCCATGATCTCGGCGCGCCCGCCCGAGAGCAGGTCGAGCGTCGCGAACTGCTGGAAGACCCGGACCGGATCGTCCGAGCTGATGACGTTGACCGCGCTCGTGAGGCGGATCCGCTCCGTCCGCTCCGCCGCCGCGGCGAGCACGACGGCCGGCGCCGACGCCATGTAGTCCGGCCGGTGGTGCTCCCCGACGCCCCACACCTCGAGTCCGAGCTCGTCCGCGAGCGCGCCCTCCTCGAGGAGGTCGCGCAGCCGCTGCTCCGGCGAGACGGTCCGGCCGGTGCGCGGG
>JALZEL010000146.1 GCA_030862075.1 Actinomycetota bacterium
CTCGCGCAACATGGTGTCCACCACTCCGTCGCGGTCTCCCGCCTCCAGCAACGCCTCGAGCCGGTCGACGAGCCCGGGCGGGTTGATCCCCTCGCCGGTCACGTCCATCACTGGATCATAGAGCACCGCTTTGCGAACAACCTTCCGGGTGAGCAGGGCGGCCTCAAGCGCGCATAGCGCTCCGTACGAGTGACCCAGCAAGAACCCCGGCTCCTCCAGGGAGTCCACCACCGCTGCGATGTCTTCGAACTCCCGTTCTATTGCGTAGTCGCCCGAGTCGCCGCTGCCGCCGCGACCGCGCCGATCGACGGCGCAGCCGGTGAAGTGCTGCTCGAAAGCCGGCAGGACTGGGGTCCAGCGGCTGTGGTCGGCGGCCGTACCGTGGACCAGCACGAGTGGTGGTCCTTCCCCGCTACGCCAGTAGGCGATGGACGTGCCGGCTAAGGACGTGACACTTTTCAGGGACATGACATCCTCCTTCCCGACGGGCTTAGAACCCAAGGGGTAGAGTCCTTTCCACGGGTATGATGCCACAGACGAAGGCTCTCACCTCGGCTAGACAGCCCAACTTCCGAGAACACGTCTGCCACAGCAACCCACATCCACAAAGCTCCTGCAACGGAACCTGGGCCCGCTGTCGTGCCGCTCGCCCCACCCACGAGTGGGTCCTCAAGTGGCACAGTCCAGGACGTAGACCGTGAGCTTGCCAGGATCGTGCAAGACCCTGATAATTACTACGTCAACGTCCACAACGCCGATTATCGTGGGGCATTCAGGGGCCAGACCTAAGTAGTAGCTGGCATTTTCGCGGCTCTGTAGTAAAGAGAACCGTCTGTGATGTTGCGGAGAGGGTCGGGGTCTAACAGCCCCGGCTCTTTTCATGCCCTCTGAGGTTCCAAGAATCCGCTTGTCGGCAACCCGGTAAAATACCTCCTCAAGTCGTGGATCTCTTCGTTGGCGCTTCTCATGGTGTCTCTTGCTGTGTCGCCGGGCGCTTTCGAATTTGACCCCACGGCTTGAACACTGCCAACACCACCGCGATGAGCAGGGCGGTCAGGGAAACGATTGGCGGAAAAATCAGGTTGCCCACCACGAGCGCGGCTGGTTCGCCAGCTGCGAACCGCCAGCCCTGCTCGGCCGCCTTGCTCACCTCCGGTCGCAACGCGATCAGAACCAGTGCGGTGAGCACAATGTTCAACATCAGCTTGATTGCCACCCACCAGTACCGCACCAGGCCGTACTTGGTGCCTAGCCCCAGAACAACGCGGCTGGCTAGACAGACCAGGCCGGCCGTGAGCAGCGGCCAGACCGCGAAGAGTTCGAGCGCCCGGAAGCAGAGCGCCTTGGTGTTGTCATCGTCGGCTAGGAGGGCGCGGAAGATAACGACGGCCATGACGACGTCGATACCGATCCACACACCTGCCGACACGATGTGCACAACAAGAACGCCCTTGCGCGTGCGTGCACCCAATCGCCATGGCCGAGTGCCACCTAGTGTATGGTTAGTCATTAAACCCGCCCCCTCCATAGATCACGGCGTTCTTGTCTTCAAGCAATATTTCTTTCCTCCTTTGGCTGTTGAATTGCCTTAGATGATATTCCGAGACCAGATGGAGAGACATCTACCAAAAGGTGGATTAGAGAGGGTGGATTAGAGAGGTGGACTTCCAACAAGCCACCAGGGAATCAGAAGCGAGCTGTGGCCAGACGGGGGGACCTGCTTAGAGCCTGTTATGTAAGGATCAGGCTCCAAGTGAGGGGCATCCCGACGGCCAACCTTGTAGAGTCCAGTTGCTTTGGACATTGTTCGTAGGAGCCGGGATGCCGCTCTCCTACGGCCAGCCGACGCCCGGTGCGGGGGCCTCAACGGTGAGCACCTGGCCCGTTCGTGGCCCGTCGCCCGCCATGCTGGCCGCTGAGAACTCGGCCGCCATCAGGAACAGCGTTCTACTGTCCACACCCCCTAGCGCGCAAGCGAAGCAGCCGCGGTCAAGGTCGATTGCCTGCAGCACCTCGCCGCCTTCACGAACGCGCACGCAACGTTTGTTTGGGACGTCCCCATACCACACGGCGTTTTCGGCGTCGAGACAGATGCCGTCGGGAACGCCGTCCTCGAGGTCAGCCCACACGCGCCGGTTCGACAGGCTGCCGTCCGCCGCGATGTCGAAGGCGGTGAGCCTGTTGGCGTAGGACTCGGCGAGGATCAGCGTGGAGGTGTCGGGCGTCACCACCATGCCATTAGGGAATGCGACGTCATCGGCTACCTGTTGAGCCGAACCGTCGGGGGTGACCAGGGCGACGATGCCGGGGGCGAACTCGCCGCCTGGAAAGTCAAAGCCGATGTTGCCGATGTAAGCGTTGCCCCGGCCGTCCACGACCATATCGCTCCAGGGGTGTTCACCCAGGCTGGTCAGGTCGGCATGGGTCACCAGCGACCCGTCGGGCTCCCTGCGCAGCAGACGCCCGTCGAGCGCCGAAACAATGAGCAGGCGCCCATCAGGAAGCCAGCCGGTGCCCATCGGCATTGCTGGGACATGGGCGACGACCTCGCTCGTGCCCTCCAGATCGACGGCAGCAACCTCATTCGTGCCCATGTCGGAGTACCAAAGTCGGCCATCATGCCAACGTGGCGACTCGCCAAACACCAGACCGCTCGTCAGAGTTTGCAGTTCAGGCACTGAAGACTCCTTTCTTCGGGAACGAGATTTCTTAGGTCATTCATGAATCGACGAGGGTATTCTGCCAAGCTTGCGGACCGCGGGCAGTTCCTCCTCGCGTACCAAGTGTATATATAGACTGATATTGGGAGATAGGAAGGAGTTTCTTCCTTGATATCTGACGTTACTCAACAAGCAGCGGGGAAGACGGACACAACCTAGAGGGGGCCATGGCGCTGTGAGCCATGTCAGAGAGCTTACTGAAACGCACTTCTCAAATTCGCCCACCGTCTATGGAACAGTCATGGACAGAATTCTCTATACTCCCCATGCAAAGGATAGCACGCTTAACTATTAGACCGTCGAATCTGGGGAGAGCGCGGAAGTGAGAAAAGCTTTCGGGTCATCAAGGTAGTGTGCCGGTTGTTTGGGATGAGTGGTGGTCCCCGGCGCGTGCGCGCCGCGTTCTGGCTACTCGAGGCACCAGACAGCCTCGCCGACCAGAGTCACAGGAACCCCGACGGCGCAGGTATTGGCACCTTTGAGCTCGACGGTACCCCAGAAGTGGACAAGAGCCCTATCGCCGCCTACAAAGACAGGACCTTTGTGCGCGAGGCGAAAACAGAGGAATCGCGCACCTTCGTTGCACACGTGCGCTTCGCCTCAGCGGGGGGCGTCGAACTGAAGAACACGCACCCCTTTGAGCAGCGCGGCCGTCTCATGGCCCACAACGGGGTGGTCAAGGACCTGCCGCGCCTGGAGGAACGCCTCAGAGAATACGTCTCGCTGGTCAAGGGAGACACCGACTCCGAGAGGTTGTTCGCGCTGATCACGAAAGAGATCGAGGCCAACGGTGGCGACGCGCACGCTGGCATTACCGCCGCTGTCCGGTGGGTGGCCTACAACCTGCCGCTCTACGCGCTCAACATGGTCTTGACTACCGAGACCGACCTGTGGGCGCTGCGCTACCCGGATACGAATGAGCTGTTCGTGTTGGAGTGGGCGCCTGGCGGCTCGCAGGGCGAGCGCCGCCTGGATGTGGCTGGCAGCGCCGGCAGCGTGCGGGTGCGTTTCGAAGATCTTGCTGAGGCGCCGGCCGTGGTGGTCGCTAGCCAGAGGATGGACGATAACCCGGGCTGGCGTCCGCTGCGCTGCGGCGAGTTGCTCCACGTGGATGAAAAGCTGGACGTAACCTCGACGATAGTCATGGACGAACCACCGGCCCAACTGCTCATGCGCGCCGACCTAGACCCCCGAGCCGCTGCTTCCCAATTCCTTCCCTCCGGCAGCAACTAGGCCTACATAGCCTCCTAGAGCGGTTTTCATAGCGAGTGATGGACGACACCGTAGCCGCAGTGTCCGAACCACCCCACGGCATCCCGCCGGCTCACGGCATCGAGCGCCTGGCCGGTCGCTTCCATCAAAGCCTCGCGGGTGCGCGCTCCGACCCGGCGCAGGATGCCCTTCATCTTCGAGAAGGCCTCTTCTATGGGCGAGAAGTCGGGCGAGTAGGGCGGCAGGAACACAACCTCCGCTCCCGCGCCCTCGATGAGCTCTTTCACCCTTAAGCTCTTGTGGACCTGGAGGTTGTCCATCACCACTACTTGTCCGTCCTTGAGGGTAGGTGCCAGGAAGTGCTCCACGTAGGTCTCGAAAGCCGCCCCATCGGTGGCCCCCTCCACGCTCATGGCCGCCCCCACACCTTCGGTGCTCAAAGAGGCGATGAGCGTTATGTTCTTGCCCCAGTTCCTTGGCGCCTTGCCCAAAGCCCGCTCCCCTCTTGGGGCTCTGGCGTAGAGCCTTGTGAGGGCGATGTTGGTAGAGCACTCGTCCACGAACACTAGCCTCCTCGGATCGAGAAGCCTCACGTGCTCTCGCCAAGCACTTCTCGCTTCTTCGTCTCGCTCGGAGGCTCCCAGTGACCTTTTTTAAAGGTCCAGCCCAGTTTGCGCACGGCCCTGCTCATCGTGGAGATGGAAACCCTGACCTTCCGCTTCTTCTCCCACAGCTCGCAGTGGCGCTCCAAGGTGGCCTCGTCGTTCTCTTCAAGCTGCTTCCAGAGCATCCGCCGTTCCTCGACGCTTGCGCAAATGGAGGGTGTTCGGCCGGGGGATCTTCCCGGGGCCAACCCCGTCCCCTCCCTCCTTCGCCTCAGATACCTCTCGAGGGTGGGCATCGAGACGCCGAAGGTCCTCACCACCTCCTTGCGTGGAATGCCGCGGTCCACGGCGTCGAGCACCTTCAGCCTCAGATCGAGCGAGTAAGCGTTCATCCCGGTAGCTTGCACGACCATCATCTATTGTGCAAG
>JALZEL010000155.1 GCA_030862075.1 Actinomycetota bacterium
GCGACGTTCGAGGCGGTCGTGGAGTGCTCGCCCCGGACGCGGCCGAAGACGTCTGCGGGGGTGCCTTCCTCGGGTCGGCAAAACGGGTCCCCGCGGGTCTCGTCTATCTCGCGCTCCAGGTCGAGGCTGATCCCGGTGTCCATGGGGCGGGAGGCCCGTAGCTCGTTGAAGAGGGTCCCGTCCAGGGTCACGAGGTTCGTCACCTTGACTATCCGCTGCTTTCGGACTGCGTCCACTGAGCCGAAGGAACGTTCTATCCAGGGCTCCATACCCTCCGGCGGGTCGAGGCGGCCGGTCGTGGCGCTAACGTCGAAGATGCGCTCCGCGATCGTGCGCTCTTTGGGGGGGAGGCCCTCGATAAGGGCCGGGAGTTCTGTTATCTTGCGCTCCGGCACCTCCGTGGGTTCAGGTGTGTTGCCCGGCAAGGGTGTCTAATCGTCGGTAGGGCGATTCGCAGTCGATCATGTGCTCGACGTGGCCGAGGACACGCAGCTTGAGCACCCCGACCTCGTTGACGAATCGGACGGCCTCGGGCCAACTATTGCCGTCGAGGTGGGCCGCCAGGAGCGCCGACCAGAAGGCGTCGCTGCCGCCAGTCACGTTCTCCACCTCGGCCTTCAGCAACGGCCCGATCCGCTCGACCTTCTCGCCGTCAGAGACCGTCACGGGGGACTGGCCGAAGGCGCCGATGCCCCTCTTGACGATAACCGCCGATCTGCCGCCGAGCTTCGAGACGTAGGCCGCTATGTTGGCCGACGAACCGCCAAGGTAGCACTCGAAGGTGGTGGCCTTGCGCAGAGTGTCGGTTTGTTTGACCGGGATAAGGTTCACCATCATCTCGCCCAGGGATTCTTCGAAAGATACGTTCTCCATCCTCACCCGAACTTCGGTTGCGTGTCCCGCAGGCCGGAGCCATCACTCGCCGGAGACCGCAGTATCCCAGGCTCCAGGCAGACTTACAACTCTCGGATGGACGGCCTAAGCGAGCAGGAAAGCCAGCGCGGCCGCGACCAACGTACAAAGGACGTTCGTAAACTCGTTACCGACCTGCGGCGCGAGCGCCCCGATGAAGCTGTCTACCACGGTCCCCAGGAACGCCCCGCCCGCCACGAGGAGTGCCGCTCCCGGCCCCGCCACGAGCCCGAGCGGCAGTCCGAGGAGCGCGGTGAGCCCTGCGACGCCGAGCCCGGCGAGCGTCCCCGGGAGCGAGACGGCCCCATCCGTACCAGGCGGGACCTTTCGTAGCGTGGTGATGAGCCGCGACGTACGGCCATAAAGCTGTCCCACCTCGGACTCTGCGGTGTCCGCGAAGGCCGCGCCCAGAGAAGCGACGAAGGCAGCGACGAAGGCTTCAGAGTGGATCAGGACGGCGAGGAGGGCACACAGGAGGGCAACGCCGCAGTTGGCGAGGGCGTTCCTGGCGCCACGACGGCCGCCGTGGGCCTGCGCGATCCCCCTTCCCTCTTTGCTCCGGTAGCCGAGGCGGGTGAGGGCGGAGCCACCGACCACGAAGAGGGCCAGGACCGCGAATCCCGGTGGGCCCAAGGACAGGTAGATTCCGGCCCCTACCACGAACCCGCTTACAGCGCCGCCTCGGCTTACCATCCTCAGGGCGTACGCGAGCCCGGCGAAGGCGCCCGTCACCAACAGGGCGGCGGCCATGTTACCGACCACTACGCCTCCAGCAGGGGCGAGAGGCGTTCGAGGAGCCTTTTGGCGTAGGATTCGCACTCTTTGGGCAGAGCCCGCAGGAGAGCGGGCTCGATGGCCCCAGCCCTGACGCCACCCTCGATTAGCTTACCGACCCCCTGGTAGAGGAGCGAACCCGCGAGCGGGCTCGGCCGCTCGGGGATCGCGGCGACCACACCGTAGAGGTGAGAGGCATCCCCTACGCCCACCGGACGGATGGCGTCTACGGCGTCCGGGCGGTCCTGACCCACGGCGAAGATGTAGATCACGGACCCTTCTAGCTTCTTCTCGCTCCCCGGCGCCTGCAAGCTCTCCCAAAGAGCCGTCGTCCTGGTGTACCCGGCGCGAAGAGCCGCCGCGGAGAGTCCTCCCCAAACCGTCCCCGCCACCTCGCGCGCGAGCGGACTCTCGTAGTCCACAAGGATGCCTACCGCAGGTGCCAACTAAGAACCCGCCTCTCCCCTCTCGCGCTTCTCCAGTCGGCGGACGAAGACGTCTATCTCCTTGACGGTCTGCAAATCCCCGTTTCTCTGGGCCACCTCGCGCCCTTCGGCGAACACCCTACGGGCCTCGGCGTCTTCGTGCAGCTCGTAGAGCGCCCGGCCCAAAACCCGGTATGCAACCGAGTAGTCCGGCTTGTTCTCGATGGCTTGACTCAGGTACGTCCAGGCCTCCGAATACTTCTTCTCTTTGAACAATTCGTTGCCCAAGGAGTAGAGGATCATCGGGTTGTTCGGGTCCCTCTCGAGCAGCTTACGGAACATCTCTGAGCGGGAAGTCT
>JALZEL010000159.1 GCA_030862075.1 Actinomycetota bacterium
ATCGTCACCAATCGTGAAGGCAGCACGGAGGTCTTGTTTTGATCGCAGCCGTCCTCCTCACGCTGTCCGGCCTGACGCTCGCCGGAGCCGCGACGGTCGCCGCACTCTTCACCGTCCCGAGTAAGAATTTGGCGTCCCGGTGGGCGTGGAGTGCCGCCGGCCTCGGCGTCGCTGCGCTCGCTTTCGCGGCGCTGAGCGGGACCACCGGCCTTCTGGACCTCCCCGCGATCTTGGGCGTCGTGCTGGTCGGCGGAGTCGCGGGGGCCGGCTGGAACCCTCCCGGCAAGCGGGCACTGCTCGTCGCCGGCGCGGTCTGCCTAGGCGCCGCCACGGTCGCGCGCTTTCTCGCCTTTTCGCCCGCCGCGAGCTTCCTCGGCGGAGAGACGATCGCCCAGGCGATCGCCGGGATCAGCCTCACGTGGGCGGTGGCGCGGGCGTCCGGCTTCGTCGCCTTCCTGGCCGCAACCGGGGCCATAGTCCTCGGCGCGAAGCGTCCCGCGCAGCTCCGGCTTGGGGGACTCCCGGCCAGAGTGTACGCGCTGCACCGGGCATTGGGAATCGTGTCGCTTTCGGCCATCGCCGTCCATTTGAGCGCGCTCTGGCTCGACGAGTTCATCCAGTTCACCGCCGCGCAACTCCTCCTCATGCCCTGGACCTCGAGCTACGAGCCGTTCGGGGTAACTTTGGGTTGGATCTCGATGCTCCTACTCCTCCTGGTCGCGGCGTCCGGCGCCCTCAGGCGATGGTTTCCTAGCGGGACCTGGCGCATCGTCCACGCCTTCTCCTACCTTACCTTCGCGCTCGGCCTCGTCCATGGGCTGCTCTCCGGCACCGACTCGGGGTCGCCCTTAACGCTAGCGTTTTACCTCGCGACGCTCCTCGCGGTGGGATTGGCCGCCTACCGCAGGCTATCGAGCCCCGAACCTCTCTCCCCCAGCGGTCGAAATAAGAAATCCTTCCAAGCGAACGCCCAGGCGAACGCCAGACCTCGCTCGACGATAGCGGACACCACCTCGTGAAAGCGGCAACATGCGAGCGCCTAACCGGCGGCCGCGGTCCCGCTTAAGGGGCACAAACGAGCGTTCCGCCGCGAACAAGGGTTAATACGAGCGAGCTTGGCCCGGATCCGATGACTTCGCATTAGACCGGCGCGCTTCGGATTTTCTCTGTGTGCCGGGCGTCATTGTCTGTCGATGTACTCGGCCTGGACACCCGAGCGCCACGCCAAGAGCTCGTCGCGCCGCCCGTCTAACTCTTCTTCGGGACGTTCGTCTGCGAGGTTGTGCTTCTCTAGGGGATCCACCTCTAGGTCGAAGATCTCGTCGGGCCGGTTGCCGAAGTGGTGGATGTACTTCTCGTAACCCCTGATGCTCGCCAGACAGGTGTCCTCGAAGAAGCAACTGATGAAGAGGGTGCGGTCCTCGGGTATGGGGCGTAAGAGAGAGTAGCCCGGGTACTCCCCGTTCTCCACCTCGTAGCCCAGCATGTCCAGCACGGTCGGCAAGACGTCGGTGTGGTTCGACAACTCCTCGACCCGCCCGCCACCCCCGAAGTAGCCGGGGGCGTGGATCAGGAGCGGAACCTTCGTGCCCTCCTCGTAGATGGTGTCATTGTGCCCCAGGAGACCGTGCTCGCCGAAGCCCTCGCCGTGGTCGCCGAAGATGACGAAGATAGTGTTCTCGTAGAGCCCAAGCCTATGATACTGATCGAAGAGGCCTTTCAAGAAGATGTCCTGCAAGCGTATGCAGTTGAGGTAGCTGTTGATGAGCTCGTCCTCGGCGAAGTCTTCCGTCCCATGGGAAGTGTTCGTGCACTGGTAGTCGTGGTGGCCCGTGCCCGTCAGGTACTCGGCCACGAACGGCTCGTCCCCATGTGCTTCTAGCCACTCCTCGCTGGGCCCGAGCATAATGTCCTCCTCGTAGCCGAAGTAGTTCGTCTTCTCCAGGCCCTCCTCGTCCATGACCTCCAGCGGGTAGTACTCCTCATAGCCAAAGTTCCTCACGAGACCCTGGAAGTTCTCGAACCTCTTGGTGGACGACTGGAAAAAGACGGTGCGATAGCCCTGGTTCTTGAGGAGGCCGGCTAGGCAAGGGGCGGGGATGCCGTCGGGCAGCGCCTCGGTCGTCGGTGAGACGAGGTGCGGGTAGACCCCGCAGTTGATCGAGACGCTCGCCTTGGAGGAGTGTGGGAGGGTAGTGTAGGCCCGCTCGGCGAGTAGGCTGTTCATTGACAACTCATCCAGGAAAGGCGTGGTTTCGAGAGCGCTGTTGTAGGGAGTGGTGGCCTGTGCGCGGGTAGACTCCAGGTGGATCAGGACCACGTTGCGTTTCTGGGTGTCGGGTGTCTCGGCTAACCTGGCGTGCGCGGCCGGATTGTCGACGGGCGGGCCGACATCCTCTTCGGCGCCCGAACTCTCCACTCCCGTAACGACGAGGTTGACCAAAGGTTCCCTGGCGAACGACTTGTCGCCGGCCGCCGGGTCAGGGTTGATCAGTGAGAACGTGGTGAAGCCCACGGCCAGGAGAAAGAGCCCGAGGGGGGCTAGAAAGGAAGATGTTACGGCCGCTTCAGCCGAGGATCTCCTCGGCCGGCCTCGTCGCCGCTCGACGGCGCGCGTCACGAGGAAGGGGCCGATAACCACGTAGGAGAGGGCGGCCGCGAGGAGCACCCAGGTCAGGATCGAGACCCCCTGGAGCATCGGCAAGACCTGACCAGGATCCGGCAGGAACAAGGCGACGACGTCGTAGTCGAGCGTGGTGCCGGTCTCCTGATAGTACTTGCGGGCGCTCGTGGATACGACCACCATGAGCAACGTCGCCGCGTGGAACAGGACGACCACGGCCCGGCGCGCGAACCCCCCGCCGCGCGTCGCGGCGAAGAGCCCCACCCAGAACAGCGCGTACCCCAGATCGAAGAACGCGTCAGATCTCATCAGGTCGAAGGTCGAACCCAGGCCCCAGTCGTCGAAGAACGAAGCTATTACCAAGGCTTTCAGGGTAAGGTCGTAGAGGACGAAAGGCACCAGGAGGCTCAGCGAGTAGAGCCAGTCCCGGCGGTCCAGAACGGCGCCCGAGTAGCGCGAGACGTCCAAGATCTTTAGCATTCGACGCGGCATAATGCAGAGATTCTACGATTTAACGCGGTTTTACACGGCTTTACCCGGTACGTCGAACGTCCGGGAAAGGTTTCCAAGGCTGCTGAATGGGTCGTTCGGCGCGTCTTCTGGCGAGTTCAGTTTTGCGGTGCCGCTTCCTCCTAAGCCTATTCGCGCAGCAGCCCCGCAGAGCGGATGGAACGCGCTTTGGTTCTTCGCCATCTCCTCTGTGGGTCTCCGCGAGAGGCAGTAGCGGGTGCGCGTCCACTCTTCCCGTGCTCGTTACATGAGCCCCCTCGACAGATCTTTGCGTGCCTCTTCTCGAGCCGAACACGAG
>JALZEL010000171.1 GCA_030862075.1 Actinomycetota bacterium
GCACCCACTCCACGGTCTCTCGGTGGACTGCATCGGCGTGCTCGCTGATGGTCGAGGGGAACGGACAGTAAAGTTCGGGTAGGGCGACCTGCTCTATTTGTTCCATTGGTAATCCTTTCCTTAGATGGCACGCTAAGTTTGATGCGAGGGTGAAACCGGACACGAACCGCCCGACCAAAGAACCGCTGCTCACCGGAACACCCTGAAGTGTTCTCTGGATAGCCCTCCTTCTACGTATTGACCGAACTCCCTTAACGTCGACACCGACGGATCGTGTGGTTCCTACCCGAAATGGAACCAAGAACCGGATAGGAAGACCAACCACGATGGCCGCCGAGTCAAGGATAGGTATTTCGGAACTGTTGCGCAAGGCGAGGATGAAGCATGACGCGGGCTTCCTACAGCACGTTGCCATGAGGTTGACCCATAAGGCCTCGCTCCTTGCCATGCCGAACTCGACGGCATCCATTATCGTTCTGGGCGACTCTTCCGGGTAAGCAGTTCATGCGCCTGCTATGCGTCGTGGACCAACCTCACTGCAAGGCGCTGTAAAGGAGGGAGCCCGGCTTCTCTTTGTCAGGCATCCATAAAGATGGAGGTCGATTTGGTCATAGCGGAAACCTCCTTGCCCACATTGAGGTTCGGTTCCTATCGCTGGTCAGCGAACTACCGTTCACTCACCTGCCCAACGCCTTAGAGCTTGCGCCAGTAGGCGAGTAGCTTGTGTGTCAAGGAACGATGCGAAGGCCGGGCAATCGTTTCGAGAGCTACCAAGGAAAAGTTGCCAGCCTATCGGCGCGGCCCCTTAGGGTCCATCGCCACGGAGCGCACTACGGCTCGGGGCTCGTCCGGGCTTGCGCCTCGGCGGTGGCAGCTTCGACGGGTTCGGCGAGCGGCTCTCCGATCACGCGCCGTACGACGAGGAGCCCAACAACGCCTACGAGGGTCGCAAACCACAGGGTGACCAGCCGGATCACGAACGTAAGAGCTACCGAGAGACTCCACGAAAGCCCGGCAAGCTTGGCGAACATCCCCGTCATCCCCGCCTCGGCCGCCCCGATCCCGCCCGGCAGCATGCTCCCTCCCCCCACTAGCGATCCCAAAGCGAAGACGAACGCTACCACCAGGAAAGGCTGACCCACCCCCAATCCTACGGCGCAGAGGTAGACCGCCACGAGCTCCAAACCCCAGGCGAAAAAGGAGATCACGCTCGCCACCAGAAGGGGGCGGAAGGCTAGAAGCTCGTTCGACGAGGTATGGAAGTCCCGCACGTGTGGCGCTACCCGGTTCAGGAGTGGGAGCTTCGAGAGGAGCCGCTCGACGAGGAGCGAGAGCCTCTCCGAGCGTAGGACCATGATGCCCAAAGCCGTGCCCGCGAGGAAGAGGAGGAGGAGCCAGGGGCCGAAGCTGAATGCCAGGGCGCCGATGAGGCCCCAAAGGATCATGCCTGTGCCGTCGGTGGCCCGCTCGGCGACGACGGCGGGGGCGGTCCGGGCGACCGGTGCTCCCGCGACGTCCTTTACGAACGCGCTCTTAAGGATCTCGCCGAGCTTGCCCGGCGAGATCGTCATGCTCAAGCCCGCCGCGAAGATGGCGATGTTCTTTGCGACGGGCACCCGCACCTTGAGGAGTCGGAGGTAGTACACCCAGCGTGCGAAGCGCACCGCGTACGAGAGGGAGACGAGCCCCAAGATAGCGGGTACAAGGTAGTAGTCGAAGCCCGCGAGGGCGGATTTCAGGTCCCCGAGCCCGCTCGCGACGGCGAGCACCAGGTAGACGGCTACCCCTAAAGTCAGGGCCAGAACGAAGTTCTTCTTCAGGCGCTCCACAGAAAGCGGTTCAGAAGACGTAGATGGCCGTCATGACCACGGCAAGCCAGAGGAGGAGGTCGATCTGAAGCGGCCGGTCCCGGAGAAGAAGCGTGTCCGGGTCGCCGCCTCCGTCGCGGTGGACCAGGAGCATGTAGCGAAAGACACCGTAGATCACGAACGGCACGCTCGCCATCATGTAAGGGTGCGTGTAGGCGAAGAAAGCGTACATGGTGTACGCGATGATAGTGGTCGCCACCATGATGTTCATCATCTGGTCGAGCATCTCGACCGAGTAGTCCTTGAGGTTTTGCCGGTGCGTCGTCGCCCCCTCCCCGAGCACGCCCAGCTCGTAGCGGCGTTTGGAGAAGCCCAGGAACAGCGTCAACAGACCCGTGCAGACGACGAGCCACGACGAGATGGGCTCCCCGACCGCCGCCACCCCCGCGAACGCCCGCAGCACGAACCCCGCGGAGATGCTCATCGCGTCGAGTATGGCTATGTGCTTGAGGAGCGGGACGTAGAGTGCCTGCAGCGCCAGGTAGGCAAGGCCCGTAAGCCCCACCCCGAGGCCAACGAAGAAAG
>JALZEL010000238.1 GCA_030862075.1 Actinomycetota bacterium
CGAGATCCCGCTGTGGCTGAAGAAGCGGATGGAGGCCTACGGCGACGACGCCGCGTCGCAACGACAGCTCGGCATCGAGTTCGTCACCGACCTGTGCCAGCGGTTGCTGGACGCCGGCGCGCCGGGCCTGCATTTCTACGCCCTGAACCGCGCCGAGCCGACGTCGACGATATGGAACAATCTCGGGCTACCGGGCGCTACCGCTTGGTTGCCGCCCCAGGCCTCGGGACCCGCGTTCTTCGAGTGATCTACAATAAGGGCCGGAACGAAGCCGTGGTTATCACCGTCGTGCCCATAAGGAAGAGGAGAGGAGGCGCCAGGTGAAGTTCAGGTATGATCCTCAGTCCGGCGCTCTCTACATCCGCCTGAGAGCGGGCCAGATGCTGTTAGCTACCGGGCGATGGTGGTCATCGCTGCGCTGATGATCTGGCTGACGACGTGGATCATCGGGACAACGCACTAGGCTCCCGCGTAGGCCAGGATTAGGGGGAGGAGGAGGGGGTTAGGGCAGAGGTATACCTTCCTCGGTAGTGCCTACCATTCTCTTCGAAGAACCGCACATTAGGCGGCTTGGTGGAGGGAAATCGGCAGCGAACAGCAGACGAAATGGCGCTCTCGATCGCAGCAGCGGTCTAGTCTCTCATACCCGGCAGCACTTGGCTGAAGGTGTCGAGCGTAATAGCGATGTTGGCGGGTCCCGGGAGTTCCTGGACGATCTTCGGGTGTACTCCCTTGCTGAGGAGTAGGGTGGCGCAGGTGTGCCGCAGATCATAGAAGTGTATGTTGTGTAGCCTGGTGCGCTTGCTTAGTAGGTTTTAGAGCAGGGTGCTCTGCAGCCGTTGTTAGAATGGACGCGAGGGAATAACTCGCAGGGCAGGAGGAAGTTGTGCCAACGAGCGTACGCGATAGTCTACGGCTCATTCTTGCCGGGTACACAGATGCGCGAGCGACTGGGGTCTTCAGTAGAGAGCACGAACTTTGGAAGGTGTTCGAAGACCTCAAGGAAGTCTTCTCCAATAGCTCCGCGGTCAGGAGGCGTCCTACCCTTAGGGTGCGTTGGAGCAGGGGCCAAGGGAACTGGCCGAAGGTGCCTTGGATCGCTTTCCTTGACGGGTAGGAGACGGAGACTACGCAGCGGGGGTGTACTGTGTCTTGAAGGAAGGAGGCTAGGGATGAGCGAGACTACCCAGAGGAAGCGGACGGTTGTCTGGAAGGACCCTACCGTCAACGCGCGAGCAGCCGAGCAGATGAGCGGTCTAGAGTTCCTCGGGGCGATGCAGAATGGGGAGCTGCCTTTACCGCCAATGTGTGAGCTGGTGGGCTTCGAGCCGACGGAGGTAGAGGAGGGCCGGGTGGTCTTCGAGTGCACACCCGCCGAGTGTCACTACAATCCTATCGGCGTCGTCCATGGGGGTCTCGCCTGCACCTTGTTCGACTCCGCGATGGGCTGCGCCGTGCACACCATGCTCCCCGCTAGTGTCGGGTACACCACGGTCGAGCTCAAGGTCAACTTCCTCCGTCCGATCACTTTGAACACCGGGCGGCTTCTGTGCGAGGGCACTACCATCCACGTCGGTCGCCACATCGCTACCGCCGAGGCGCGGCTCCTCGACACAAGCGGCAAGCTTTATGGACACGCCACCACTACCTGCATGATCTTCCGCAACCAGTCACCCGAACAGTCAAAGGCTTCCGCCGGTGAGGGAGGAAGATGAGCATGTACGGGCAATCGGCGGACGACCTGTAGAAGTCTCCTAGCAGCGCGGTACCAATTGCCGAAACGTAGCCGCGGAGAGGAATAAGATATGAAAGCCGTTCAGATCGAGGAATTCGGTGGTCCAGAGGTACTGAAAACCGAGGAGATCCCCACGCCCGAGGCAGGGGAGGACGAAGTCCTGATCGAGCTTCGGGCCTCAGGGGTAAACCGATCCGACATCCTCGCTCGTATCGGCAGCTACCACGCCGCGGGGCAGCCCCCGATAGTTCCCGGCTTCGAGGGAAGCGGCATTGTCCGGGAGCCTGGCCCGGCGGCAACGGGCATAAGCTCCGGCGCCCGGGTCCTTGCCTTCGGCGGCAGGCCTGGCTTCTACGCTGAGTACGTCGCTGTGCCGACACGCCACGTAGTGAAGATACCGGAGGATCTAGACTGGGACTCCGCGGCGGCTCTCCCCGTTGCTCCTCTCTCAGCCTGGTACTGTCTGCAGCGTCTCGCCGGGCTTCGAAGTGGCGAAAAAGTACTCATCTGGGCGGCTGCAAGCGGCGTCGGCGACGCAGCGGTGCAGATCGCTAAGCATCTGGGTGCTACGGTTATCGCTACCGCCGGGTCTGACGAGAAGGTTGCCTGGGCTTTGCAGAACGGCGCGGACGAAGGAGTTAACCACGCACGAGAGGACGTTCTGGAGAGAACGAGAGCCGTTGCTGGGGAAGGGGGAGTCGAGGTGGTACTCGACACTGTGGGGGGATCGACCTTCGGCGAGAGCCTTAAAGTTGTCGGTCATGGCGGACGTGTGGTGGCTCTAGCGAACGTTGGGCTCGAACAGAGTCGGATCGACACTCGGGATTTTTATCCGAAGAACGCGACGATCTACGGGTTTCAGATCACCAACCTCATACAACACCTTGGCTACGATCCACGTGACGACCTCAGAGAGTTAACCGACCTCGTGGCCCGGAATAACCTCAAGATCCACGTGGACCGGACCTTTCCCCTAGAGAGAGCAGCCGATGCTCACCGCTACCTGGAGGAACGCCGCAACCGGGGCAAAGTCATAATCCACCCGGGGGATTAGCGCGCCGCTCGGAGGAGGTTGTCGGGTGCTGCTAATGCAATCGGTAATGCGATCTAGCGTTACGAGCCTCCCTCATCACCTACGCCGCCAACGCTGTCATTGAGGAGACCCTCATCCATAGCGCTCACGGCTTTGTCCTGCATGTCAGGCACGAAGTGCGAGTAGGTGTCTAGCGTCATCGCTATAGTGGAGTGAACCAGGAGCTCCTGTACTACTTTGGGGTGGCTCAGTATTGTTCATAGATCATTAGTACGAGACCTGCGACTCTCCCTCACACATATCTTAGCCAGGCGGAACTATGGTGCATAGAGCTTGACCGCAGCTTATTCAACAGTTATATTGAATATATGAATAACCATCGGCTGTTTAAGGAGCAATTGTTCGAGCAGTTCGCGCGGATCGGGAAGGCGCTGGCCAACCCACACCGCTTGGAGCTTCTGGATCTGCTAGCGCAGGGCGAGCGAAGCGTCGAGGACCTGGCACACGAAGCGGGCATGTCGGTTGCGAACACCTCCCGTCACCTGCAGGAGCTGAGGGCCGCAAGACTTGTAGAGGTGCGCCGGGAGGGCCTGTACGGCTACTACCGGCTAGCCGACGAGCGGGTTTTCGGAGTGTGGCAGGCTATACGCGACCTGGGTGAGGCACGTCTCGCAGAGATAGACCGCCTTGTTGGTACTTACCTCACGGACCGGGAAGACTTGGAGTCTGTGTGCGCAGAGGAGTTGCTCGCGAAGTCGCGCGAGGGGGACGTGGTCGTGCTAGACGTACGCCCGGAGGAAGAGTACCAGGCCGGACATATCCCCGGTGCACGCTCGATGCCCCTGGAGAGGCTGGAGGCGTACCTGGAGGAGATTCCAGAAGACCAAGAGGTCGTCGCCTACTGCCGCGGACCCTACTGCGTGTTCTCCGACGAAGCGGTGGCGCTTCTGCGCTCGCGCGGCTACCGGGCGCGGCGGCTCGCAGAGGGGCTGCCTGACTGGCGAGCAGCCGGGATGCCCGTGGAGGCCTCGGGGGTAGAACGTGGAGCGTAATATTGACCCCAAGACCCTGAGGGATATGCTGGAGCGTGGTGCACCGGTCACCGTGCTCGACGTCCGCACCGGGGAGGAGCGTGCCGAGTGGTCGATCCCCGGGAGCATCCACGTGAACGCTTACGAGGCACTGAAGAACGGCGATCCGGAAGCTTTGGCCGGAGTAGAGTTGCCCGAGGATGTTCTGGTAGTGACCGTCTGTGGCGCCGGGAAGACCAGTGCTATCGCTTCAGAGCAACTCCGCGACCGTGGGTTTCAAGCGGTTTCCTTGGAGGGCGGGATGAAGGCCTGGAGCTTGGCCTGGAACACTGCTGAGGTGCCTGTAGAAGATAGCCAAGCACGGGTCGTCCAGGTGCGGCGCACCGGCAAGGGATGCCTCTCCTACATTGTCGAATCGGAGGGCAAGGCCGTCGTAATCGACGCCGCGCTCGAACCCGAGGTATATCTCAAGATCGTCGAGGATCGCAGCTGGAAGATCACGGGCGTCTTGGAGACTCACATCCACGCCGACCACCTGTCACGCTCGCGGAGGCTCGCGGAGCAGTGCGGGTCAACCCTGTACCTGCCCGAGCAGGGCCGGGTCTCTTTCACCTTCACGCCTGTGCGCGATAAGGATGTCCTAGAGGTGGGCGGGGCGAAGCTGAAGGCGATACGCACCCCAGGACACACCCCGGAGAGCACAAGTTACCTGCTGGATGATCAAGCGCTCTTCACCGGAGATACGCTCTTCGTAGACGGAGTGGGTCGCCCCGATCTTGAGGCCAGTCCCGAAGAGAAAAGGAGGAGAGCCCAGGCGCTTTACCACTCTCTGCGGCATCTACTTGTTCTCCCACCCAAGACGCTAATACTGCCAGGACACACTAGCGAGCCGGTTGCTTTCGACGAGGAACTGATTTCCGGAACGATTGTCCAAGTGAGCGACGGGATCGAATCGCTGGGCGCATCCGAAGATGCTTTCGTCAACAGGATCCTCGAGCAGCTGCGACCCGCCCCCTCCAACCATCACCGCATCGTAAAGCTCAACGAAGCGGGGGGCTTGCCCGAGGAGGAGCTTACCGAGCTAGAAGCCGGCGCGAACCGCTGTGCCGCGAGTTAACAGAGAGTAGTCGACAGCAAATGGTGGAGGACGCAGCCTCACGGAACATTCGCCTGGGCCTGGGCGCCAACTGGCAGCAGTTCGCCCTTCTCGTGGTCGTCAACGGCTTCGTCGGTGCGATGGTTGGCCTAGAGCGCTCGGTCTTGCCCGTGCTAGCGTGGGACGACTTCGGACTGGCAAGCAAGGCTGCCATCCTCTCCTTCCTTATAACCTTCGGGATCTTCAAACCGGCCGCCAACTACTTCGCAGGGCGTCTCTCCGACCGGTTTGGGCGGAAAC
>JALZEL010000248.1 GCA_030862075.1 Actinomycetota bacterium
GGCTACGACCGCGGCCTCCCCGACCAGGAGTCCGGCTCTAAACAGCGGCCGGCTTCTATTTTTGCTGTAGAGAGCCCGGCCCTTGACCGTTATACTGGCTACCAGGATGGAATGGGTGCGGCTCATACCCCCGAGGGAGAACAACAGGATGCGGGGCGCGAAGGCGCGTCTGTACGTCCGCTGGATGCCCCACCTCGGAACCGAAGCGGTCGCCCTGTACGAGCTCTTGCGCGTTCTACCGGACGTTGGCCAGGACTCTGTAGAGGTCGAGGAGCTGGCGGAGCTCTTGCGGTCTACACCGGAAGGCGTCGAGGACTCTTTAGGAGCGCTGATAGAGCACGGTTTCGCGGTGGAGCGCGACGGGTGGGTCGAGGTTCTGGAGCACCCGCCGGTAGCTCGCAAAGCCACCGAAGACGCACAAAGGAGCGCTCCCGTCCGGGAGATCGAGGTGGTGCGGGCGGAGCCGGAAGGGGTCTCGCCAGACGACTACTTCCGGTTTATGGGCACCTTGCCAGCGCCGCACATCCTGGAGTTCCTGAACGGGTACTGTCAGCGGGACGGGCTCGAGCCCGGAGTGGTCTTGGAGGCCCTGAAGATAGCCAGCGAGCGCGACGCGCGGAGGGTAGGGTACGTGAGGAGCATCCTGGAGCGATGGGTCGAGCGTGGGGTGAAGACCACATCGGACGTGGAGCGCTTCGAGAAGGACCGACGCTTACGGCTCGTCGCGGAGAGCGGCGCCGTGCGCGGGGGTGCTCTGAAGATCAACGAAAAGAAGCCTGGAGAGGGGGTGAGCGAACTTGGAGCGGATCGACGGTCTGCTGCCCGACGCCGGGAGGGCTATGAGTGGCTCTTCGGCGAATAAGAGGACGCCAGCGGGCACCTCCCTGAGGCTTGACGATCAGGTCTGCCCGCATTGCGGCCGGGAGCTCACGGCCGAGTTCTTCGAGTTCCCGCCCGCCCTCCAGCGCAAGTACGGCAAGCCTGGCGAGTGGTACTACCACCCCTGCACGCCCGAGTGTGAGAAGAAGAACGAGCGGCGCGAGTGGGAGCTCATGCGCCGCGACGCGCGCGTCGGATCTTTGGTGGAGAAGAGCGGCTTATCCAAGCGCCTCAAGAGCTACACCTTCTCCAACTTCAAGCCCTATGTTAGTCCGGAGGCCGCCAGGGCCGTAGAGAGGGTGGAGGAGTACCTCGGAAGCTGGGAAGAGAACAAGGAGGAAGGGAAGGGCCTCTACCTCTGCGGCGGAGTGGGGACCGGAAAGACGCATCTTGCGGTCGCGGTCTTGAACGAGGTCGTCCGAAAAAAAAGGGTGCCCAGCCTCTTCGTGACGGTGCCGGAGCTCTTGGACAACCTGCGCGAGACCTACAATAAGCCGGGCCGCGACCTCGACGAGTGGATGTACGCCGTCCAGAACGCCGACTTCTTGGTCCTGGACGACTTGGGGAGCGAGCGGGTGACCGTGTGGGTGCGCGAAAGGATCTTCGTCATCGTCAACCACCGCTACCGAGAGCAGTTACCGACGGTCTTCACCTCGAACGTGGGGCCCAAAGACCTCGCCGAGCAGCTCGGGGAGAGGACGGCGAGCAGGATCATCGCGATGTGCGAATGGATCGCCCTCGAAGGCGACGACTACCGGGAGACCGCTGCGAAGGAGAGGCGCTAAACGCCATATGCGTGAAGAGTTCATGATCACGCGCCAGGGCAAGCAGTACGTCCTGTTCGCGGGCCTCTTAGACGAGGCCCACCAGAAGGGTTTGCGCAGCATAGACACGGACCTCGTCCAAGTCCCCACCGAAGAGAACGGCAACGTGGCCGTCGTCAAGGCTACCGTCGAGATGGAGGATGGGCGGAACTTTTCGGGCATCGGCGACGCCTCCCCGGAGAACGTTGGTCGGAACATAGTGCCACACATCATCCGCATGGCCGAAACCAGGGCGAAGGCTCGGGCGCTCAGAGACGCTGTGAACGTCGGCGCCACCGCCCTCGAAGAGCTCTCCGACGGCGACGACGCCCCGCCCGCCAATTATCCGCCCCCGCGAGGTCTACAGAGCGCGCAAGGGAGGCCACGAGCGGGAGAGAGGGACGCGTCCGCGGGCTCCTCCACCCCTGACAACGGCAGGGCCAATGCGGAGGCCGTGGAAGGGACCTCGCAGAGGACCAACAGGCGCGGCAAGGGGGGCTCTTCGCGCGACAAAGCACGCAAGAGCCAGATCGACCTCTTAAGAACCCTCGCCGAGGAGCTCAGGGGCGAGAACGGCGTCGCCCGCCTCGAGAGCCGCATCGGCAAGCCTTTGGGTGAGCTCTCCCGCGCCGAGGCCGACGAGTGGATTGACCGCCTCACCCCCGCTGAAGACCGCGAATAGAGGTGGAGACCACGAAGCTCGCTCCGCGTCGGGCGTTCCTCGCCCTGCTCTTCGTCCTGCTCTCCTGCGCGCCCGGTTGTGGCGTCCTCGAACTGGGTACCGCCCAACCGCCGTCCACGGGCTCGCTGGTCGTGAGCTTCATAGACGCGAGGCAGGGCGACGCGGTCCTCGTCCAAGTCGGGGGGAAGAGCTACCTCGTGGACGCCGGATGATTCGAGGAAGGGCCGAACGTGGTGGATTTATTCTGCGGAAGGGCAAGCGTCTGTTCCAGAACGGAGACGACCGGAAGACTTTGGAGCTCATAGATTCGAGGACGTTCGATACGGGTGTTCTCTACCTCACCTACAAGCCGGCGGGCGAGCAGGGTTCTTGAGACCATACTAAAGGAATGGGCGCTATGGACTGGAGACTCGAGGTGGTACAGGTTCCCATAACGGACGTGGATCGCGCGAAGCGTTTCTACGGCGAGCAGGTCGGCTTCAACGTAGACCTCGACACCCAGATAGGTGACAAGATGCGCCTCGTCCAGCTGACCCCGCCTGGGTCAGCCTGCTCTATGCACCTGAGCACCGGTATCCACAACATACCGCCGGGGGTGCTGGAGGGCTTGCAGCTCGTCGTGCCCGACATAGAGGTCGCCAGGGCTCAACTGGTCGAGCGGGGTGTAGAGGCCAGTTCTATCCAGCATATGGACGACGGTGTATGGGTTGAGAGACGAGGCGGAGACTGGAACACATTCGCCTTCTTCAGCGATCCGGGTGGCAACGGCTGGGTTCTGCAGGAGCGGCCTGCTCGCGACTAGGATATCGAAAGGAGAACGAACATGGGGAAAGTCTCTGTGGGGTTATCGATGTCGCTGGACGGCTTCATCGCTGGGCCGAACGATAGCCCTGGGTCACCCCTGGGTGAAGGCGGTGAGCGGCTCTTTGCGTGGTACTCCAGCGGCGACACCGAATACAGGCTGCCTGGTACCGAGATGGTGTTCATGGTCTCGCCGCAGAGCGCAGAGCTCCTTCGGGAGGCGCACAGCAAGATGGGGGCGTTCGTGACGGGACGGAGGACGTTCGATATCACCAATGGGTGGGGTGGCAACCCCCCTTTGGGCGTACCCACCTTCGTCCTCACCCACACGGTCCCCCAGGAATGGGTCTACGAAGGATCGCCGTTCACGTTCGTCACGGACGGAATCGAAAGCGCCGTCGAGCAAGCGAAAGCGCTCGCGGGCGAGAAGGACGTCGCTGTGGGCGCCGCCAGCATCGCGCAGCAGTGTATCAGGGCGGGACTTCTTGACGAGATACACATAGACTTGGTGCCCGTCTTGCTCGGTGGGGGCGTCCGGTTGTTCGACCACTTGGGCACTGGGTCGATCGACCTGGAGAGCACGGAGGTGGTCGAGGGCACCGGGGTAACCCATCTCACGTTCCGCATCGTAAAGTAGCAGCGAAAGAGGAGATCCTTATACCGGACGACGCCACCGACGTTCAGGCTGGTCGGCACTTGTGAGCTGTCTGGGGAGGTGGTGCGAGGGACAGTGACCTACGAGTGAATGGCGGGCGGCTTCTTCGTCCTCCAGCGCGTGGACATTAATCACGTCGGCCTTAAGATCACGGGTACCGAGTACATCGGATACGACGAGTCGAACTACACCTTGAAGTCGTACATCTTCGGCAACACGGGGCCCAGTCCCTTCGGGGGCCCTCGAGTACGTGTGGGAGATGGACGAGGCATCCTCACGATCTGGGGCGTACATAAGGGCTCTCCGGCAGCTTTCAAGGGCGAGTTCGGCGTAACGCCCGCAACACCGGTGCCGGCCGCTGGGGGTGGCTGGGAGGCGGCGACGGGGAGACCTCGACCAGGGTCGAGCAGGCGGTACGGTCCTCCCTCTATCAACCAGAAAGGAGACAAAGTGAACAGGGCTAAAGGCACCTACACTTTTGGTGAACGGCCTCAGCATGTACTACGAGGTCTACGGCATCGGCGAACCGCTGATCCTGCTGCATGGTAGCGCCGGCGCGATCGAGATATTCGGCGAGGTCCTGCTGCTGCTCGCAGAAGGCCGGCAGGTTGCCGCCATCGATTTGCAGGCCTATGGGCGCACGTCCGACATCGACCGCCCGCTGAACTTCAAGTCGATGGCGGACGATGTCGCCGCCCTCATCGATCACCTCGGCTTCGAAGAAGTCGACCTCATGGGCCACTCCCTGGGCGAGCGGGCAAGCGCGACGTGGTCGCCGCAACACCCAACCAACTTTTCAACGAGAATAACGACAACTCCGTGGGTAATTTGTATTCTGGAACTCACTCCAGCTCGCGCCGCTTCCTCAACAGAAGGTGAGGCTTCGTCGAGCGCTAGGGTTGCTCTGCATCTGCGTCCTGCGCCAGATCCCCGTGAGTCTTGTCCTGCTGCGGCGGGGGATGGGCATCCGGACGCAGATTTCGCGCAGTCTCGAAGGCGACGAGAGTGACGAGGATCGCTAACAGCAGCGCGGCGAAGGTAATCGAGCGCAGGCCCGCCCCGGCGAATATCAGCGCCACGAGCAGGCCCGCGACCACTAGGCGGGCGCGCACGATGGCTGGAATGACGCCCTGCGCTGTCGCGCCGTGGACTACACTTACGCAGCATAGGTACACGGCAGCGCCGCCACACAACGCCCACCGCGTGCCCGTGTCTAGTTCGCTCGCGCCGGCCTCCTTGATGAGTAAGTTCACGCCCGCAGCGACTGCGGTGAGCGCGGTGAGCATCGGCAGGTGGGTGTAGATAAAGCTTATGGCGACCATCGGCCCGGGCCGCAGCGCCAGGCCCGCGCCCACGTCGAAGTAGATCCACCATAGGCAGGCCACTGCCACGAAGCCGAGCCCCGCGGCAACAGCTGATGATATCTGCCAGTTGCTGCCAGCGGTACCGAGTGCGATAGCGACCACCGACTCGCCCAAGACGATGATCGTGAAGAGCGCGAAGCGCTCGGGGATATGACTCGCGTGGAGTGGGATCCGGCGCACGAAGCGTGGGCCGCTGAAGGCGGGGACGCCGATATCTACCGCCAGCCCAATGCCCCACAACACGAAGCGCCACGGCGCGGGGAAGGCCAGCGACACGGTCCACAAGGCGACGCTGAAGCTGAACGCCAGGATGTAGTGGCCGATGAGCGAACGAGCCTCGGGCACGTGGCGGAAGGCGCGAACATAGAGGCTGATGGTGAGCACCCGCAGGGCGACGTAGGCGACCGCGAAGCCGACCGTCTGGCCATGGGTAACTTCGGGGATCTGCACAGCAAGCGCCGCGATGGCGAGCATCGCCACGAGGATCACGACACGGAAGACGACGTCGTCGGTATCGAAGCGGTCAGCGTAGAAGCTGAAGCCCTGCCAAGCGACGAACACGGGCACGAAGAGCGCGGCGAAGATCGCAAAGCCTAAGAGCGAGTGGTTCTCTACGAGTTCATGCGCGAGTTGGGCGATGGCTACGACGAAGACAAGGTCGAAAAAGAGCTCGAGCCAACTCGCGTGGCGCTCGTCCTCAGCATCGGCCAAGGTCTGCAACCGGGGCGGACG